>CACALG010000001.1 GCA_902533295.1 uncultured marine group III euryarchaeote
ATGATATTGTTCATTCAGTTGTGTGGTTATCAACAGTATTTCTTCTTACTGCTGGTTTGTTCATTCTAGCTGAAGCTGAATTTTTGGCAGTTATTCAAGTTTTAGTCTATGTTGGTGCTATTTCAGTTGTAATTATTTTTGGAATTATGCTTACGAAGAGGACTTTGAAAGGGGGAGAAGATGTCTGATCGTAATGTAATTTGGATAAGAGACGCTTTAGTTATTTTATTCTCATGTTACGTCGTTTTTGCACTAGCTATAGCACCTTGGGGTAATCTCAAGATGGATAAGCCACTTACTGATGAATGTGGTAACGGTTGCGCACCATTGGCTAAATTCCCGGAAAATAATTATTACCATTATGAGAATAGTTTGACTTTTGAATGGAGTTCAGTGTCTGTTGGTTATAGATTAACAGTAACTAATGATGAAACGAATGAAGTATTGATGGATTCGAATTATACTAATGTTAATACAGCTACAACTAGTAGATTACCAACAGGGACTTATTTGGTTAGAGTTTATTATACGGGTATTTCTGGTTCAAATTTTGATACTTTTCCAATACTTAAATCTGAATTAGTTAAGGTTGAAAAGGATTCAGGAGAAAAGTTAACAATTATTTGGTCTGCTGTAAGCGTATACTATAATTTAGATATTCGTCTTCATTCTGAAACAGAAATTGGTCCTGAAAAGGTAATAATTCATGAAGCAGATAAATTAGAAGATACCACCTATACGTATTCAGAGTTTGTAAATGGTAGAACATATTCTTGGTCTGTTCATGCATTTGATAGTAGGGGTTATGTTTCAGAATCATCACCATTACGTGAAGTGAATATTGATACAACAAAATTTTTGGCTTTTGAGTTATTTAATAATTGGGAAGTTCCTTTTCTACTTTTAGGAGTTATGATGGTTATTGCATTACAAGCTGGTGTTTTCCTAGCAAGGGAGGAGAAGGATGATTGATCCTATCAATTTCGTAATATTCTCATCAATCCTTTTGCTCATAGGAGCTTATGGAGTTATTAAAAATAAAAATTCGATTGTAGTTTTAATGTCTGTTGAAATAATGCTTACTGCTGCTAATGTTAATTTTATAGCATTTTCCAGTTACTATAATGATCTCACAGGGCAAATAGTTGCTTTGTTCATTACTACTATTGCTGCAGCTGAAGTCGCTATTGGTTTGGCAATCCTTTTGAGTTTATTTAAGCAAAGAGATACTATTGAGTTGGATTTACTAAATAGGTTGAGGTGGTAATTTGTCTGAAAACAAATCTGATTCCAATATTGGTTTATTTGTAGGTCTAAGTTTAGCTTTTGCAATTGTGTATTTTTTTGTCTCTACAGAGGTTTACGGTTATGATTTTGATAAAGATACAAAATTAACTATATGGGATACAGTTTGGATGATTCCAGCATTTCCAATTTTGGCTTTCATAGCTATATTATTATTCGGTCAATACGATTCAAGGAAAGGAGGTTCTTTCGCTTTAATTGGTGTTGGACTATCTTCAGTTTTTTCACTAGCCCTTGCATATGATGTTTTGATTTCCGATTCACTTCATGGTGGTTTTAAAGAAACAACATTTGTATGGTTTAAAGGGGCTACAGATAGTTCGTATTCATTTGAATTTGGAACTTATGTTGATGCTTTAGCAGCTTTGCTTTTGTTAGTTGTTGGTCTTGTCTCCTATTTGGTCGTTTTATTCTCAACAAGTTATATGCATGATGAAGGGGATCGACAAGTAAGATATTTTGCTGAAATTTCTCTTTTCGTTGGAGTTATGCTGGGTTTAGTAGTTGCTAATTCTTTCCTCTTGATGTTTATTTTCTGGGAATTAGTAGGTGTTTGTTCTTACCTTTTAATTGGTTTCTGGTATGAAAAGCCATCGGCCTCCTCTGCTGCAAAGAAAGCTTTCCTAGTGACTAGAGTAGGGGATGTTTTCTTTTTGTTAGGTCTTGTTATTTTATTCAATACTTTTGGGACTCTCACATATTCAGAATTGTTTAATCACCCTGAGTTAGCTATAGCTGAAAATTCAGATGCAGTGAAGTGGGCCTCTTTATGTATTTTTGGAGGTGCGGTTGGTAAATCTGCTCAATTTCCATTACATTTTTGGCTTCCAGATGCAATGGAAGGCCCAACAACAGTTTCAGCTTTGATACACGCTGCAACTATGGTAAAGGCGGGTGTTTTCTTGGTAGCTAGAACATATCCATTGATTGTTTTAAGTCCAGACACTGCAATTTACATTGCGGCTACTGGAGCTGTCACTGCATTTATTGCTGCAAGTATGGCTATGGTAATGAATGATATCAAGCGTGTATTAGCTTACTCAACAATTTCTCAATTGGGTTATATGTTTCTTGCACTAGGTACTGGTGCTTGGGCAGCTTGGCATGCGGCAGATCATGGTCTTGATGTTCATGCACAAGGCTATATGGCTGGTTTGTTCCATTTAATGAATCATGCTTTCTTCAAGGCTCTCCTTTTCCTTGGTTCAGGAGCCGTTATTCATGCAGTACATACACAAGATATGAGAGAAATGGGTGGCCTCCGTAAATCTATGCCTATTACTTCCACTGCGATGGGTTTGGGTGTTTTATCAATAGCTGGTTTTCCATTAATGTCTGGTTTCTGGTCCAAAGATGAAATCTTGGAATCAGTCCATCATAATGGAGAATATGAGGGGATTTTTGGTGCACTTTGGTGGTTAGCATTGCTAACTGCAGCTATGACTGCATTCTATATGACAAGATTGTGGATGATGACTTTCAGTGGACCTGAAACTCGAGTTGTAGAGAAGATGGTTAAGTCTAAGGACCATTCTGAAACAGGTAATTGGGAACTAAAAACTGAAAATCTAAAATCACATGCTCATGAAGCACCACTAGTTATGACAATTCCTTTAATGATATTAGCCACACTTGCAGTTTTCTCTGGTCTGGCTTTAGTTTTAGGCGATGGTTTTGGTGCTAGAGTTTATTTTGGTGAGCACCATGGTGAAGAGGGTTTTATTCAATGGAAGATTATCGATCACATCTTATTGTCTCCGTTGACTCATTTGTCCGTACTAGTAGGTTTAACAGGAATGATGTTTGGTATTCTTTTCTATAGAAGAGGAGAAGATGGTAAGGCAGCATTCTCTACCTCATTTGTAACAGAGAATTTTCTTACTAGGATTTTACACACGTTTTTGTCTAACCGTTTGTATATGTCTAAATTCTTTAATTGGTTTGGTATGAGAACTTGGGATACGTTTGCAAAAGCTTGTGACTGGTTTGACCTAAATATAATCGATGGAATTGTTAATGGAGTTGCCTCTGTATCACAGTACTTTAGTCAGCAGGTCCGGAGACTCAATTCGGGTTTCACAGGACATTATGCTTCGCTTACTGTAGGTGGTCTTGGAGCACTAGTACTTCTTACTAGAATTATTATGCCTTTCATGGGGTGGTCATTGTGAGATTATTATTTGGTCTATTTTTGGCCATATTTTTACTTCCTTTGGCCTCTGCTGAGGATCATACTGTTCTAGTTTCACAATCTTCTGATGGTTCTTCATACTATTTTGAACCTGAAGTTCTCAATGTTGAAGTTGGAGACAATGTTACTTTTCTTTGGCTAAATGGGTCTCATAATGTTGCACAGTCTTCAGATTCAGCATCTAATATTTATCTGGAGGGTGGTTTTAGTTCGGGAGTTCCACAAGTAGGAGGTAATTGGTCGTTACCTTCAGATTACACATCTCAGGATGGCACTTTGTATTATATTTGTGAACCACATGCTACTATGCAAATGAAAGGGTCTATCATTGTGGGTACTGGTGAAGTCCCTCTACCGGAAATAGCTATGGAATTTAGCAATTTCCCTTGGCTTTCTTACCTATTAGTATTTCCATTAATTGGTGCTCTTTGGACTTTTGGTTTTAGAGATAGCCCTCATGCTCCAAGAATAATTGCACTTTTCACTACATTCTTTACGTTAATAATTTCTTTTATTGTTTTCTTCAAAACCGGGTCTAAGTCTGGTTATAGTTTAATGGAAGAGTATGTTTGGGCTCCAAATTTTGGTATTTCACTACTTCTTGGAGTTGATGGTCTAAGTTCTCCAATGGTACTCTTAACAGGAATTATAGGTCCTTTAACTGTTATATTTGCTTGGCATGAAAAAGAGAAACCTGCGTTATTTTTTGCACTTCTTTTAGTCATGCAAACAGCTCTCTTTGGTGTCTTTATCACTCTAGATTATTTTGTATTCTATGTCTTCTGGGAAATTGTTCTCATTCCTATGTTTTTCTTAATAGCAATTTGGGGTGGTGAAAATAGACGTTATGCTTCTATTAAATTCTTCATTTATACTTTTACAGCTTCTGTAATTATGCTTGTTGGTTTCATGGCTTTGTACTTTGAGACAGGAGCTGAAACATTTTCTATGATTGAAATAGCTAAACAAAATGGTAATTTTTCCGAGAATTTCCAGATTTGGGTTTTTGCAGCTTTGTTTATAGGTTTTGCAGTAAAAATCCCATCCGTTCCTTGGCATACTTGGTTGCCTGATGCTCACGTTCAAGCACCTACCGCGGGATCAATTCTCTTAGCTGGAGTTATGTTAAAAATGGGACTTTACGGTTTAATCAGGGCCGCATTACCAGTATTACCTTTGGGTGCGGAATATTTTGTTCCAGTTATGGTGGTCCTAGCAATTGTTTCAATTCTTTATGGTGCGGCCTTGAGTTTAGGACAAACTGATTTAAAGAAATTAGTAGCCTATTCCAGTGTTTCGCATATGGGTGTAGCTCTGTTGGGTGTTGCTACGATGACTGAATTGGGTTTGGCAGGCGCTGTTTTCATGATGTTTGCACATGGTATTCTGAGTCCAGCTATGTTTATGGTTGCAGGAGTACTTCTACACCAGGTTGGTACACGAGAGATTCCAAAATTGGGGGGCCTAGCAAAACATCAACCTAATACTGCGGGAATTTTTGTTGTTATATTTATGGGAAGTCTTGGATTACCAGGTATGGCTGTGTTTGTAGCTGAATTGTCAGTCTTTATTGCATTTTTTGAGTCGCATGGTTATTGGTTAATTCTTCCAATCTTTGGAATGGTTCTTACAGCCGGTTATCATCTATGGGCCTTGCAAAGATCTATTTTTGGAGAGGATAGTGAACAAATAGATATCAATAATGTTCATGAGGCACCATGGTATGAAATGTATCCTATGTTTGCCATAATTCTATTAGCAGTCTTATTTGGAATATTCCCTCATTATCTTATGGATCCAATTACAGTTGCATGTTATGATATTCTTAATTTTATGGGGGCTGTATAATGGATATTTCCGCTTTGTTTTTACCTGAGATTCTGCTCATAGCTAGTATAATGGTAATACCGGCATTGTATATTTTCACAGAGAATAATAAATCGTTCTCAATTTGTTCGAACTTGACATTAGGGGGAGCATTCCTATTCCTTATTCTTTCATGGTATTATCCAAACACGTTAGACATTGATAGACAAGTATCAACATACTATTTCTATGATCATTTTAAGGTAGATGCTTTTTCGCAATTATTCAAAATAGTTTTTGCACTGACTGCCTTGGTAGTCTCTTTAGTTAGTACAAGTTACTTTGATGAAAAAGAGCCTCATCAAGCAGAGTATTACACCTTACTTCTTTCTAGTACTTTAGGTATGATGATTACTGCATCTGCTAATGATTTCTTGACATTGTTCTTAGGAATTGAGATATCTGCGTTTAGTAGTTATGCCTTGGTAGCTTTTAGAAAGAAAGATGATAAATCAACAGAGGCTGGAGCGAAGTACCTTTTGATAGGTGCCTTTTCATCAGCTTTAACACTTTATGGTATATCTCTATTATATGCTATAACCGGGTATTTGACATTTGATGGCGTCAATTCGTTCATGGATGGAATCAACAGTGGAGTTGTTGATGGTGATTTTAGTGAAGTAATTTTCATTTCATGTTTGTTCATAATTGCAGGTTTAGGTTTCAAGATAGCAGTAGTTCCATTCCATGCATGGGCACCTGATGTTTATGAGGGCGCACCAACACCAGTTACAACATTGTTGGCTGCAGCCAGTAAGGCTATGGGTTTTGTCGCAGTTTTCAGGGTGTTTGTATTTACCCTTGATTCTGTTTACGAAGAATGGGAATTGGTTTTAGGAATAATTGCCTTAGCTTCTATGACTGTTGGTAATTTAGCAGCTATTTCTCAAAATGACATTGGAAGGATGCTTGCTTATTCATCTATTGCCCAGGCAGGTTACATCATGATTGCTATTCCTGCACTTACAGATGAAGCAATGTCGGGTGCAATAGCACATACATTAGTTCATGCGTTTATGAAAGGCGGGGCTTTCGTAGTAGTAGGATGTGTAGGGGCTGTGGGTTTAGGCTACAATTTAGAGTCCTACAAAGGTTTAGCCAAACGTTCACAACTTTTAGCTTTAGCAATGACAGTTTGCTTATTGTCCTTAGTTGGAATTCCTCCTTTTGCAGGATTCATCAGTAAGTTTTTCTTGTTTTATGGAACTCTAAAGGCAGGTATGGCAGGTAATTCTTGGTTAATTGCCTTAGTTATTGGTGGGGTTTTGAATTCAGCTCTTTCACTTTATTATTATTTGAAAGTTATGAGATATATGTATCTTTACGATCCTGAAGGTTCTGATGATATAGTATTCCCTAATAATGTTAGATATATATCTTTAGGTGTTATTCTGTTACTAGCTGTATTATTCCCATTGTATTGGGAGTCTCTCTTTGAACTTTGTAAGGAGGCTACTACGGCATTGATGGGATGATTGACAAAAATAGTCAAGAATACAAACAGTTTGAAAAATTGTGGAATGGAGTAACACCTAAGGGAATAAATGTTAGTAAAAAGTATTCTTTTCGTTCCAAAATGAAAAATACATGTCATCAAGAGGGACTAGAATTTAGTAAAGTCAATTCATTTCTAGTTTATACTGGTAATAGTAAACCAATTGATCCAAATACGATTTTAAAGGGTGATGTTAAGGTCACAAATCCACCTAGAAGACATTTAAGGAAATTTTAATTTTTATCAGTGCCAATTAATTCATTTGCAAATGAGAGTGGTATTTGTTCTAATAGTCGTTTGAAAGTAGATTCAGGAACCTCTTCTAGGAATTTTTTTGACATTTCTTGCCACGGTTGGATTAAGTCATCAAAAACTTCTTGTGCATGCTTAATTTCTATAGTTTCAATTAATTCCTCTGTATTTCCATTATAGATAAAATCATCAATGATTTTTTGGTATTGTGGGTATTTGCTTAATTTAGTTAGAGGTAATGTAGGTATTTTAAGTGCTAAATCACCAACTGGAGTTTTAGTTATCAAGGAATTCAGGACGTCAAGGTAATCGTCGGTTATTTGATATAATATACCTACGCATTCTCCGTATTTGTACATATTAGGAGCTAAATCAGTTTTTGGAGAAACTAATGCACCTAATTCAGCAGCAGTACTGTATAGTGCGCCTGTTTTTCTTTTTATTCGGTGAAGATAAACGGCTTCATTGTAATTGTCTTTATCTGTAAAATCAGCAATAGCACCTTCTGATAAATTTCGGACACATCTTGCCAAAGATTTTCCAGTTTCTAATGATATAGCACCATGTAGAGATCCTGTTGCAGCCATCAAATCAGCAACTAATACTGATGTTCTTGGCCCCAATTCATTCCAAAGAGATGGTGCAGATCTTCTAAATTTATCTCCATCTATCCAGTCATCATGTATGAGTGCCCCACAGTGTACTAATTCAAGAGCCATTCCACACTCAAATGCAAGATGTGTGTCTCCACCTAATGCATCTGAAACTAATTTACATAAAACAGGTCTGAGTTTTTTCCCCCCGCTAAGTCCTTTTTCTAGTAGTGCTGCGATTTCCATCGGTTCCTTTGAAATTTCGCGTTTTAAGTGATCATCAAATTCAGTTTTTACAATCTTATAGTATTCATTTAGTTCATCAGATGTTCTGATATCATTTTTATTTGTTGTATGTTTCATTAGATGTACTCCAATCCTAATATCATTAATATTCCAGTCACTGAATGTATTCCTATTGTACCCCAATTTGCTATTGCTAATTCTCTAGTATTATAGTTGCTTATAACCTTATAGGAAAAATATAGGGCTACAGGTAGGACAAGTAATGATAACAGTGCTCCCTGCTGAATAATTTGATAATTATATAATAGATATATTGAGCTAAATGCAGAAATCATCAGTATCAGATAACCCCAGCTTGCTCTTTCCAGTCCTAAAACCACTACTAGGTGATTTTTACCTGCGATTTCATCAGAATCTCTATCTGGAAATTGGTTAATCCAAAGAATCGCAGTGGTAAGAATTCCTAAGGGTATTCCAAATAGGAAAGCATCCCAATTATGGACGCCAGTCATAGCAAAAACAGTTCCCATAGTCATAAGAGGCCCATAGTTCAAACCAATCAAGAGTTCTCCTATACCCTTTCTTGCTACTAATCTTAGTGGGTAACCAGTATAGAAATATGCTGAGAATGCACCAGCAATTCCATAATAGAAAAGTTCAAACTTGTTATCTCCAAGTTTGGACATAACACCTAGGCCCATTAAACCTGCTAGAAACACAAAAGATGTAGCTAATCTGAAGAGTTGTCTTTCACTAATCAGTCCTAATTCAATCGCTCTACTACCTCCCGAAAGTTGTAAGAAATAATCATTATTTATTTGATCCGTTCCACTTGTCCAATCGAAATAATCATTGTATGTATTAGCTGCTAAATGAAGGAATGACCCTCCTAAGAATACGAAGGCAAATGTCCTCCAGTCCATAGATATTAAATCTTCATGTATTCCCCAAACTAAACTAGCAATTATTGGAATCCATGTGGCACTCAAGAATGGTAATCTTGTTATTGCAATAATAGAGATGAATCTTGTCAATACTGAGGTATCGGGCATAGTTTCTTCTGGTGAAACATCATGTAATTCTTTCGTCCGCCCACAATAGCCAATATGGTTTCCATCCTTTATTGTTGCAGTACAGGTAAATTCAGCTGCAAAATGAGTTCCATCTTTTCTGATGAAAGTGGTTCTAGTTGTATATCCTTCTTTATTTGCTCGAGCTTTTTTTAACCAGTTTGCAACATGTCCTAAAACAACCAGTCCAGGTGAGAATAATGACACTCTTTTTTTACCAATAATTTCTTCAGAGGAATAGCCAAAAAGTTTTTCTGCATTTTTGTTAAAAGTTTCTATTCTGCCTTCTACGTCACAAGTGATTATACTAATGACTTTATCGGATTCTGTCATAATCAATATGTTATTCTCTAAATAATGTTCTATTTAAAAGGACCTCATATAATGCCTAATAATTTATCTTTTTTAGAGGTTCTAAATAATTTAGTTCCCCTTCTTTTAAAGAATCAATAGCAGCTTTTGCACCAGTCAAAGTAGTTATGAAAGGAATTCCTAATTCTACCGCAAGCCTCCGCATCTGAGCTCCATCTGTGGCCGCTCTTCTTCCTGTAGGGAGATTTATGATTAAATCTACATTTCCTTCTCTCATAACTGATAATATGTCTGGCTGTTTTTTATCAGATATTCTCCATATAACTTTACTTTCTATTCTTTTCTTCCTCAAATGTGCTGCAGTTCCTTTTGTTGCAATAAATTTGAACCCTAAATCAATCAAATCTTGTGCAATATTACCAAATTCCAATTTCAATTTATTTGATATTGAAAGGAAAACAGTTCCTTTTGTTGGAAGTTTTTTGTTTCCACCTTTCATTGCTTTAAGGTATGCTGTACCAAAATTTGGACCATGGCCCATTGCTTCACCAGTAGATTTCATTTCAGGGCCTAGAACAGTATCCAATCCTGTAATTTTCAACCATGAAAATGTAGGTACCTTAACGGAGGCACCTTTCATCGGTAATATTTCAGGTAGATCTTTTATTTTTTCACCTAGCATAGTATTTACTGCAATTCTTGCAAGAGGATAGCCTGTGGATTTACTGACATACGGTAGAGTCCTGCTAGCTCTTGGGTTTGCTTCTAAAAGGTATATTTTTTGGTCTTTGATAGCTAATTGCAAATTGGCAGTACCAATTATTTGCAATGCTTTTGCAACGTTTTTCGATATTCTAATTATTTCTTTTTCAGTTTCTTTGTCTATAGATTGTGGCGGCATTACACATGCACTGTCGCCTGAGTGTACACCTGCCATTTCAATTTGTTCCATTATTGCGCCAATCACTATATTCTTTCCATCTGATATCAAATCAACATCTAATTCTACAGCACCTTCCAAAAATTTGTCAACTAATACTGGTTTGTCAGGAGTTGCATGAGTTTCTAATCTTAGATACTTTTGTAGCTGAGTTTTGTTGTGAACAATCTCCATACCTCGTCCACCGAGGACAAAAGATGGCCTGACAAGTACAGGGTATCCTATTTTTTCAGCATATGTTATTACTTCTTCTGAGTTTTCTGCGGCTGCCCAATCGGGCATATTGATGCCTGCTTTATCCATTAATTTACCACATTTACCTCTATCTTCAGCAATTTCCATGTTGGAAACAGCAGTACCTAAAATCTTAGTTTTTAGTTTTTCATCTTTGATGTATTTTTCAATATGTGCAGCTAAGTTAACTGCCGTTTGCCCGCCTAATTGTAATACAATACCGTATGGTTTTTCCAAATCAAGTATTTCAAAAATAGCCTCACGATCTAAAGGTTCAAAATATAGCCTATCTGAAGCATCAAAATCAGTTGATACAGTTTCAGGATTATTGTTTACAACTACAGCTTCATATCCTGCATTTCTAGCAGCTTGTACACCATGAACTGTTGAATAGTCGAATTCTATTCCTTGGCCTATTCGTATTGGTCCAGACCCCAGAATAACTATGCTTTTCCCAGTTTCCGCTTTGGTCTTTTTATCAGCATATGTTGAATAGAAATATGGTGTTTTTGCTTCAAATTCACCAGCACAGGTATCTACCATTAGGAAACTAGAGACAATACCTAGTTTCTTCCTCTGGTTTCTGATTTTATCTTGGCTTATTTCGGTTAAATGACTTATATGTTTGTCACCAAATCCATTTTGTTTCAGTTTTGTCAGTAGTTCATTAGACAAATTTTTCTTGGAATTGGATGCTTCAATTTCTAATCTTACTAATTTGGCAATTCTCTCGACAAAGAAAGCATGGAATTCAGTTATTTCACACACTTGGTCTATACTCTTTTGTGTTGCTCCTTTGTTTTTTAGATACATCCATATTGCAAGCAATCTTCTATCATTCGGTTTGTTCAGGTTAGTTTCTAATTTCTTTTTGCTCCAATTTAAATCCTCAGGATATCCTTCTCCTTGACCAATCGATCTCCAAGCTTTCATTAGAGATTCTTCAAAGGTTCTTCCAATTGACATGGTTTCACCTGTAGACTTCATTTGAGTACCTAATTCTCTATCAGCCAATTTGAATTTGTCAAATGGCCATCTTGGTATTTTCGTTACTACATAATCTATTGATGGTTCAAATGCAGCGCTGGTGTTACCTGTAACTCTGTTTGATAACTCATGGAGTTTATGTCCTAAGCATAGCATTGCTGCAATTCTTGCTATTGGGACACCTGTTGCCTTAGAGGCTAAAGCAGAAGATCTTGAAACACGAGGATTCACTTCAATCAGGATATAATCCTGAGTTTTAGAATTGTATGCAAATTGGACATTACAACCTCCAATAATTCCTAGTCCCTTTACTACCTTTAATGCAGAAGTTCTTAGTTTTTGATATGCTCTTTCAGGTAATGTTAGAGATGGTGCAACAACAATAGATTCACCAGTATGTACACCCATAGGGTCTAGGTTTTCCATAGAACATACTATGATTGCATTATCATCTTTGTCTCTTAGCACTTCAAACTCGAATTCTAACCACCCTAGAATGGATTCTTCGATTAGTAATTGTTTAACGGGTGAAAGTGCCAATCCTCTTCCTGCAATAATCTCTAATTCTTCTTTATCATAAGCAATACCTCCACCAGTTCCTCCTAGAGTAAATGCAGGCCTAACTACTACAGGATATTTTAGTTTTGTAGCGAGTTTCAATGAATCCTCTATAGTATTTGCAATCCCACTTTTTGCGACAGGCTCTCCAATTTCTACCATTCTCTTACGAAAGAGATCTCTATCTTCTGCCATTTCGATTGATTTTAGCGAAGTTCCTAGAATTTTGACACCATGTTTTTTGAGTACGCCTTTTTCGTCTAATCCAACAGTAAGATTTAGGCCAGTCTGCCCACCCATTCCAGGTATTATAGCATCTGGTTTCTCTTTTTCGATTATTTTTTCAACGGATTCTACTGTTAGTGGCTCGATATAGACTATATCTGCAGTATCGGGATCAGTTTGTATTGTAGCAGGATTTGAATTAACGAGCACAACTTTGTGACCTGCTTCTCTCAGGGAAGAACAACACTGCGAACCTGAATAATCGAATTCCGCAGCCTGTCCAATAATTATTGGCCCAGCTCCAGGGACAAGAATTTTCATTTTATCCATTAATCATTTCTCCTACCATTTCAAATAATATATTTGCATCCATAGGTCCTGGTGCAGCTTCAGGATGGAATTGAACAGACCAACAATTCTTTCCACTGATACCTTCACATGTTCCATCATTTAAATTTATGAATGTTTCTTTCACATTTTTTGGCAGTTTGTGAAGTGCGAAACCATGGTTTTGGGATGTTATGTAAACATCTTCAGTCTTTACATCCTTTACAGGTTGATTTCCACCTCTATGGCCATATTTTAATTTGTATGTTTCTCCACCTAATGCAAGTCCAAGAATTTGGTGTCCTAAACATATTCCAATAGTAGGATATTCGTTTGTTAGTTCTTGTATTGTTTCAACTACTATTTTCATTTCAGGATGATCTGGATCGCCAGGTCCATTGCTCATGAATATAAGATCAGGTTTTGTTTTCCTTACTTGTTCTGTAGTATAATTCCAAGGTACAACTGTTACTTTATTTTTCTCTGCCAGATTAGTCACAATAGATCGTTTTACTCCCCAATCAAAGAGTGTTACTCTTGGTCCTTTGGTGCCTTTCTTGTAAATTTTCTTTGTAGAAACTTCAGCTACTAAATTTGAATCAGAAGGCCATGCCATTTTCTTGGCACGTTTTACCCCTTCTTCAGGACTTATTTTTCCATCTGTACTTATGACGGCTCTGAGTGTTCCTGATTCTCTAGTTATGATTGTTAATTCTCTAGTATCTATTCCTTCTAGTCCTGGAATTCTTTCTCTAGTTAGCCATTCATCAAAGTTTTCTTCACCTTGATGTGGGTGACGACACCATTCTTTCACAATACAGGCTTTAGTCTGGATTCGTTCTGATTCATAATTTTCTTTGTTACATCCATAATTTCCTATTTGTGGGAATGTAAACATTAGGATTTGACCCGCGTAACTGGGGTCTGTAAGAGCTTCCTGATAGCCCGTCATTGATGTGTTGAAAACAAGCTCTCCCTCCACTGTTTTTGGATAACCAAATGAGTCACCAAAAAAAACAGAACCGTTCTCTAGTGCAATCCATCCCTGCATCTAGGCAGAACCAGTTCAAAGGGGGCTTAAAACAGGAACGGTTAGAGGCTCTCGAGGAACTCTCTTTCAGTGAAGTGTAATTTAGCAGGAACTACTATGCTGTGGGGTGCTTTTCCCAAATCTGTTTTTGCCAAATCTTTTATTTTTCCATACCAAAATTTTTGATCTTCTCGGCCTACTCTTGCAGCAGCTGCAATTTTGATTTCTCCAGATAATTTTGCTTCAATAAGTTGCCATGCTGCTTGTGATGCGGTCATGTATACTGGTTCTTTATCTGGTTGGTCTGCCTTGATATCCAATAAAACTAAAGTATGGTTTCCGTTTTTCATATTTGCTTTTATTTTGTCGATAGGACTTTTTGGTCTGTAATCGCCCTCAGGTAAAACTAATGTGGTAACTGGTCCAAAGTTATAGTGTTGCAAACCTAATACTCCTGCAACTGCAGTTAATACAGAGGCATTATGTATTACTTGATATTCGATACTATTCTTTTTACATCCTAGTAAAAGGCTTACATGCGTCGTGGCTGATAATGCATCACCAACAATTAGTAAAGAGATGTTTTTTTCTTTTGCTAATTCCATTATTTCGTTAGGTTCTTCTACTTGGCTTCTAGAAAGATGTATAGGTTCTTTCTGAGCTTTCAATTTAACCCAATCTAATGTTTCTGAGTGAATTGGTGATGTGTATGTTTCATAGAATATATGGTCTGATAAACTAAGGGCAATTACACCATCCATAGTTATCGAGTTTGGTCCTCCAAGACCTAGACCTATAATTGTGAGCATGAAGTCTTATTTGAGGCTCTCTTAATTAGTTTCTATGGCTGTATCACAAGATTCGTTAGAGTTTCGAACGGTTCCTAAGTCTTTTTTGGATATTACAAGTCATGTGCAGGATTTTGTTGCAAGTTCAGATATCCAGAATGGTGTTTGCCATTTATTCATTAAGCATACAAGTGCAAGTTTAGTTATTCAAGAGAATTATGACCCTTCTGTGAGGGAAGATTTTGAAACTATTTTTTCTAAATTAGTTCCTGAAGATTTCCCTTATGTTCATAATATGGAAGGCAAGGATGACATGCCAGCACATATTCGTTCAGCATTAACTAGTACTTCGGAGAGTATTCCAGTAGTTAATGGAAAGTTGTCATTAGGTACTTGGCAAGGAATTTATGTGTGGGAACACAGAGACCAAATACATAATAGGAAGGTAATGGCTAGTATGGTTGGCGAATAATGGATTTTAGTCAATACAAAGCAAACGCAATGAAAAAATTAGATGAAGCCAAATCTGAAGATTTAGTAGATGAAGGTGTAATTGAAGTTCTCAATGCTTTTAATTCACATCCTGATATTTTCACTACTTCTAGTTGTGCAGGTAGATTGCAATTAATTGTTCTTCCTGATATAGGTCGTAAAGATTCAGTTGAATTAAGGAAAACATGGCACAGACCTGTTGCTTTTGAAGAGGTTAAGGAAGCTCTCGACAGTTTGGACATTCCTGCCAATTCAATTGTTATTCTTCAAGGCCAATCACCAATTTTCCATGTAGCTTGTAGAACTGTGGAATTAGCTCAAAAATTTAGAGGAATAGTTCATAGTCAAGGATGGAAATATTCGTCACTGATTACAGGTAATGAGGATAAATGGGTTGTAGAAATTCTTTCAGCAAATAGAATTGATAATTTGCTCTATCGTGATGGAGTTATTGATAAACCTAGCGACGAGCGCCTCAAATTCATAATTGAAGAATCAAACAAGATACTTGTAAAGGCTCAGGCTAGATTGGAAGCTTTAGAATATATACCATCTGGTTTATAGTAAATTATGAAGGCACTCTACTTTGAAGAGCACGGAGAAAGAGAGGTATTGCAGTATGGAGATTTACCAGATTTAGAAAATAAAGAAAATCATATTTTAATCAAAGTGGAAGCATGTGCTTTGAATCATCTAGATGTATGGATTCGTAAAGGATGGCCAGGTCTTAATCTGGAAATGCCACATATTGGTGGTAGTGATGTTTCAGGTACTGTTGTAGAAGGTAATGGACAATGGAAAGAAGGAGACAAAGTAGTTGTTGATCCTGGTATCACTACGAAGCAAGATTCTTGGACAGAACAAGGTCTAGATAGTATGAGTCCAGGATATCGTATTCTTGGAGAACATATTAGTGGCGGATGTGCAGAATATGTATGTGTACCTGCAGAGAATGTTCATAAGCGTCCAGAGGGTATGACTGCTACACAAGCTGCAGCACCGCTCCTTGCTGGTTTAACGGCCTATAGAATGCTTGTAATCAGAGCAGGAATAAAGAAAGGTGATAATGTCTTGGTAATGGGGTCTGGTGGTGGCGTTAATTCACTATCTATTCAAATCGCTAAGCATTTTGGGGCCGAGGTTCATGTTGTTGCAGGTGGCTCTGAGAAGAAAGTTAAAGCAGAAGAGCTAGGTGCTTCCTTTGTAGTTGATTACAAGGCTAATGAAAATTGGCACAAAGAATTATTTCCAGTTATTGGTAGGAAAGGCTATGATATTGTAGTAGATAATGTAGGTAAACCAACTTGGACACGTTCGATTCAATTATCTGGTATTGGAGGAAGAATAGTTACAGTAGGAAATACAAAGGGCCCTATTGCTGAAACTGATATTAGACATGTATTTTCAAAACAATTGTCTATACTTGGATCTACAATGGGTTCGCATGAAGATTTTGCGGAACTATTGAAATTATTAAATTCTGGAGCTGTAAAACCGGTTGTTGATTGTGAGATTTCTTTATCAGATGGTGCAAAAGGCCACCAAATTCTAGAGGAAGGAACTATGTTTGGTAAAGTTGTAATAATTCCAGATTAAGTGAAATTTTCAATCTTTTCAATTAACGAAGGTAAACGTACTGGTTTAGTTTCAAACTCATCAAATCCTCCATCTAAAGCTTCTTGTCTATGTTCAGCCATTGCATTCGCTGTTAAGGCTATAATCGGGATATTTACAGTATCTGGGTTTTCTTTAATTTCTTTAGTAGCTTCAAGGCCACTCTTTATTGGAAGTCCCATGTCCATTAGTATTACATCCGGAGAGTCGCTTTTTGCCATGTCAATTGCTTCCTGACCATTCAATGCAAAAATAACCTCATAACCTTTTTTCATTAATCTCCTGCTTAACATATCTTTGTTCATTTCATCATCTTCAACAAGTAAAATGGTGGTCATTATTTTTCCCCTTCTATCTCTATAGGTATAGTTATTGAAAAGGTTGTTCCTTCACCCTTTTCACTTTCCACTTCCATCTTTCCACCCATCATTTCAGTCATTTTCTTACTTATTGGAAGGCCTAGTCCTGTTCCTCCATAATCTTTTGCAGTGGAAGCTTCAGCTTGAGTGAATTCATCAAATACTTTTCCTAACTGTTCTTCATTCATGCCAATCCCCGTATCAGTAACTGCAAATTTTATGTCATTTCCAAAGGTATTGATGGATAAAGTAATCGTACCTGCTTTTGTGAACTTTGCAGCATTACTCAACATATTGAATAGTATTTGTCTAAGTTTAGTTTGGTCGTTTTTTAATTTTTTAACTGAAACATTATTTTCTAAAATAAATTTATTGCTATTCTTCTCAACTAGAGGCTTACCTGTGGATTCAATCTGTATTAAATGTTTTTCAAATTCAAATTCTTCTATATGTAAATCCATTTTCCCAGCTTCAATTTTTGAAAGATCTAATATGTCATTTATTAATGTAAGAAGATGTTCGCCTGATGATTGTATTTTAGCTAAATCTGCAGCATAAGTTTCTAGCTCATCATCTTCAGCTTCTTCCATCAGCATTTCACTATATCCAAGTATTGCGTTCAATGGTGTTCTTAATTCATGGCTCATATTGGCCAAGAAATCAGATTTTGCTTTGCTTGCATTTTGAGCTTGTTCTCTTAGAATCTTTAATTCTTCTGTTTTAACATAGTCAATTCTATCCCTGTATTCATTTGATCTTTTTACGAAGACACCATAAACAAAGGGCATAATCAATAGATATGGAACTTGTGTATCCACTATAATGTCCATTTTAAAAAGGTACATCAAGAATCCAGTTACAGTTGTTGTAACAATGAAAAGGCTATTTAGGAAATTAACTGGATATATTGTAAAAAATAGCAGTGTTAATAAGGGGAGTACAGCCTCACCAGGGCCAAAAAAAGCCTCTTCATTCATGGAATAATGATATGCTCCATTAGCCATTAGTGCAGGAATTATAAAAGTGAAATATTGCTTATAATATTTTTTTCTGTATTCCTCTAATAAAAGTAATACATAAACTGTAATTGAACAAAAAACGTGCACAAAAACATAGATTGGTTGAATCCCCAGTTGGACAATATCATCCAATATAACTAGTAAAAATATAAGATGCCCCAATAGCATTAGATTCCAGATATAATTTTTGTTTTTCTCTAATTTCATAGCTTGATATTCTTTTTCCAGCTTTGTATCTTTGAAAGTGCACGTTAGGCGATTGATACTATCTTCCAACTCAGTCATTAATATCCCTATTGTTCACAATATTTAAGAATATAACCTAAAATACTGTATTTGATTGGGAGATAATGGAAGATTTTGATGATGAGGAATGGGCTGAAATGCAGGAAATGTATGTGAATCATACATTCAAAGAGTTACAAAAGGTTAAAGAAAATATAAATGAAACTTCTATTGATTCTCTCCGAACCTTTGGTCATAATATCAAGGGCAGTGGAGGCATGTATGGTTTTGATAAAATCACTAACTTTGGTTTGTTAATAGAAACTGCTTCAAAAACAGGAGATCTGGAAGCTATAATATCGAATCTTAGAGAGTTAGAAATTTTTCTAAAGTCTAAGATGTAATTAAGCATCAATTTCTAATAATAAAGTTCTATACCATAATTATGCCAAGTGAAGAGTTGCCAAATATACTCGCAGTTGATGATGATTTTGCAGTGCGTATGGCTATGGATTTTATGTTCAAGAAATGGCCTGAGTATAATCTTATTTTGGCAGAAGACGCAAATGATGCTTTAGCTAAGTTAGAAGAAAGAGATTACATGATGATGTTTAGCGACATCAATATGCCTGAAATTTCAGGTTTAGAGTTATTAGAGACTGTGAAGGGCAAGTATCCAGATTTACCAGTCTTTATGCTGACATCTGAAACAGATATTCAAAATTCTATTACCGCATTTAGACATGGAGCTATGGATTATCTTTTGAAGCCACCAACTGTAGCCACAATCAAAGGAGCTATAGAAAAAACAGTGGAATATATTGAAGAGAAGGCCGAGAAAGAAAAGATAGATATGAGCGATTTCAAGCAAATGGTTGAGGGGTTTTCACCAGAAGAGATGGGTCTTACTAAATCTGGATCTAAAAATACTGAGTTTACAAAGTTAGTTAATGTACTTCAAGAGAAATTGATTCATCCTGGTAAAGTTGGGCGTGTGCATAACCTTTTCTTGCTTTCAAAATCAGGTATTGTTATTAGCAACCTATCTGCTAATGATGTTGAAGAGACTGATGCAGATATATTAGGTGGAATGTTTACAGCTGTAAAGAATTTCATGGAAGATGCGTTTAGTGCACGCAGTGATTCATCATTGAATGATATACAATTTGGTAATTTCCACATAACATTTGCTTCTGGAGCTTATTCAGAATTGGCAGTTGTATATACAGGAATAATTAATCAAGCCTCAGAAGATGCTATTGCAGATACATTAATCGCTTTTGAATTAGAACATATGGCGGTTTTGGAAAATTGGGATGGTGATCTTTCAAAATTAGCAAATTCAGCAGATTATTTGGAAAAACTTTTTTCAGATATTGATAAGGATAAAAGTTAATCCTTTTTTAGTCTTGCAATTATATGGCTGGTACTCGGTCCGTAGAATTTCACTCTTTCAAATTTTTCTACAGTAAATCTCTTTGTACCCATTAATTTAGAGAATTTTTCAGGAACTGTTCCCCAGTCACTTCTACTTTTGAATCCTAACCAGTTATTTCGATATGCTTCATGAAAGATAACCGTCCCCTTATCATTTAAGCAGCTGTAAGCGTGTTCTAAGAAATCGATGGTGTTCCCAATATATCCTAAATGTATTACGTCTGCTTTCGTTTCAATATTTCTGCAATCATCATTGATTATTTCCATATTTTCGATGGCATTATTTTTAGCGTTTAAGGAAAGATATTCAATAGATTTTGGGTTCTTGTCAATTGCAATTATTTCCGCTTCAGGATATCCCTTTGCCATTTGAATTGAAAAGTATCCAATTCCAGCAAAATAATCTATAATTGTCTTAGGTTTGTCAAACGTATAAAATTCGGAAATTTTTTCTGGACCAGACAAAGCAGATCTCCATCCTGTATTTCCTGGAGACCACATAATCTCAGCTAAATCTAATTTGTATTTTATTCCATATTCTGAGATTTCTGTAACAGTTTCCTTTCCGTATAAAATTTTAGTATCTTCTGGCTTTCGTAGTTCACCTGATATCTTATTCTTCTGTATTATGCTCTTTGCGTTAAGAACTTGTGCATAAATTTCAGCTATATTTTCTTTTTCTTTCTTAATATTAGATAAATCTAGAATCACTATATCTCCTATTTTCTTCCATTTTCTTGGTAGATTGTTGTGTAATTCTGAATCAATTTTACTTGTTATTTGTTCAAAAGGTTTCATTCTTCGGCTAACTTTCTTAGTACGGCTATTTCTGGTTTCCACATATCAGGACCTCCTGGTGTTTCTAGGTATCCTGCTAAATGTTCTAGCCTTTTTTCCTGCATGAAACTCTTGAAAGTTTCTTTACCTAATTTTCCCATTCCAATATTATCATGTCTATCTACTCTAGATCCTAGTTCACTTTTTGAATCATTAAGGTGTAGAGCTACTAAATATTCCATTCCAACTATATCTTCAAAATCGTCCCAAATATTATCAAAATTATTTCTCCAATCATAACCAGATGCCCACGCATGTTGTGTGTCTATGCATACACCAACCCTTTTCTTATCATCAATATGATCTATAATTTTCCTTATCTCTTCAAATTTAATACCCACATTAGTCCCTTGTCCTGCAGCATTTTCAATAACTAATTTTGATTCGTATCCTTTTGTTTCGTCTAGTGTTTTGTTCATATGGTGTGCTATTCTCTCAAGGGATTCATTTCTTGTTTGTTCATCATCCCTCATGCTTTTTTTTGGATGAGTATGTGAACCTGGGTGGAAATTTAGATAGGCAACACCTAAGGCCTCACAGCGATGATATTCTTCTAGGAATGCAACTTGAGCTCTTTTTCCTTTGGCTTCATCTGGGCTTCCCATATTGATTAAGTAAGAATCATGGATCATTAGAGGCCCTAGATCTGTTTTTGATAGAGGTTCTTTGAACCCCTTTATCTCCTCATCTGTGAGTGGTTTAGCAATCCATTGTCTTTGATTTTTACTGAACATTTGGAAAGTATCAGCTTCTATTTCTAATGCCCAAGGTATTGCATTCTGCAGGCCTCCAGCAACACTTACGTGAGCTCCTAGTCTCATTATTTCCAATTCAAGCCTACCTTAATAATAACTATTCGATAAGAGCCTGTGAAATTTTGCATAGTGGCTAACCCAAAACAGCCAAACATGAAAAAAATCTTAACAAAGGTTATTGGTTTTTTAGATGACTTTGATTTGGAAGAAGAATCAGCCAAAATTGTTGGTTTGAAGGGGGAACCAATGGATCAATTAAAAGGTGAGATGGTAATTTCATTAGGGGGAGATGGCACTTTATTATTCATACTAAATAATCTGAATAAGCCCGTTTTTGGAATTAATTGCGGTGGTGTGGGCTTTCTGACAGAAATAGAACATTCAGATGATATGTTCAATGCTTTTAAGCGGTTGCAATCAAAAAATTATCAATTACAGAAGTTAGGTAGAATTGATGCTTTTATCAATGATTTAAAGGTTGGAACTGCCCTGAATGAAGTAGTTTTACACTCTTCAAGAGTAGCTAAAATCCAAGGTTTCGAAATTGAGATAGATGGTTCAGTTGCAGATAGTTTTAGAGGTGATGGAGTTATTGTTGCTACGCCCACCGGATCAACAAGTTATGCAATGTCAGTAGGGGCGCCAATTCTATATCCAACAATGGATTCACATATTGTAGTTCCAATGGCAGCTTACCGTATTGGTGCTAGACCATTAGTTGTACCTTCTAAATATGATATTACAGCCAGAATCACGGGCCATCCTGAGGCTGTTATGGTAATTGATGGGCAAGATGAAATTATGATTAATAAGGATGATAAGATACAATTTAAAAAGTCTAAAGAGTCAGTAGAATTAGTTAGATTTGGTGACAATTTCTTTGACAAAGTTCGAAAAAAATTGAGGTTATAATTTGAAAAAACGTAAGGCAAGATTAAGAGGAACTAAAACAGCAGCTAAATTTGAGCAAAAGAAGTTGATGTCTCGTATTAAAGAATTGAAGGAAAATCCAAAAATATTGATACCTAAAACTCCTCCAGGTAGTGAAGCTGAGAAGGTTTATTCAAGAGTTCTAAAAGAAATGGAACTAGCTAAAGAACAATATGAGAACCCACCTGGTTTCTTTTCAAGAATGATGGGAAATAGGGTTAAGGATCCTTTAGCAAAGGCATATGGTGCAACTCTCACAGTTTTAGACTCAGGTGCTCCAGTAATGGCAATTGCACGTTTCCCTCATGGTGAAGTAAATTATGTTATGAGAGGATCGGGGTTATCCAAAGAAAAATTGATTGGTGTGCAAAATCATCACCATAGATTATGGTCACGTTTTGCGCATTTAGATTATGTGAAAAAGTATAAATTTTTCATGTATGCTTTAGACAAAGGCCTTGTTTGTACAGGAACTTCACCTAAATATCCAAAAGCTTTGTGGGAAGAGGCGTGTAGAACTCTTAAAATTAAAAAGGGTGGTAATGGTATAGAAGGAATTCAGATTCGCTGTAAATCATTGAACGAATTAGCAGTTTTACCTGTGAAGAAAGTCTCGAAATCTAAAGAAAATAGTTATAGCCATTTTCTTAGAAATCAAGTAGCTTTTGAACAGGATTTAGATTTTGAGATTACTGTTTCAACCTTCCTCTCTGAAATTATTGATGATATTCCTAAAGAATTATTTTCGGGTTATTTGACAGGCACTGCTACTGATTCAGATTTATGGAATGCAGTAGTTAGTTTTCAAAAGGAAAAAGTAAAAGCATTAGATGAGCAATATTTCATTATATCAAATACTATTGTAGATAGTAAGGAATTAATCAATAAGATTAGTAGTAATAAGATTGATCAGGCAATTATAGAGGATATCCTGAAAGATTGCAAAGACACTATAGTAATAGATAATTTTACACTATCAGCATTTACAGAATATACCTGGGAGTCTGCAGGAAGAGAAATAGTTAATAGCATAGATTCAAAGAAATTAGAGGATTATAATGGAGAAAACTCGCTAGAATTATTAAGAGATTTGTACAATAAAATTGTCAAAGATAGTTTGACCAGTGATTATCCAAGATTCAAATCTCTCAGTGAACCATTAAAGTTGATAGACGATGTCGTAAGGATGTTGAAATCAGGAGAAAAAGATAGTGCTATCAAGGCAATAGAGAGTCTTTCATCAAATAATAATATGACTAAATCAGTGTCATGGGCTACATTGATATGTCTTAATGCTACATCTAGTAGGGCCTGGAAATATAGTAAGGAAGAGCAATCTCTTGGTGAATCACTTAAAGAATTAGTACAAAGTTTAATTGATAGTCAACCATCTAAATATTTAGTAATATTAGAAGAGATATCGTCAAGAATAGGACTTGGTAATAAATTGGAAGTTATTTAAAACGGGCTTAACTGGAGAAACTCTCTGGGTCCGTGGTCTAGTTGGTTATGACGTCGCCTTGACATGGCGGAGATCCCCGGTTCGAATCCGGGCGGACCCACCACTTATTTTCCTTCTTTCCATCTACGATATTCTTCACTGTCATGTGATATAGGCCCGTCATTAGGTTTAGTTTCAGTTTTCATGGATGATAACTTAGGTTGTACCGTAGTACTTTCCTTATCTTCATTGATGGTAGCACCAATTAAAATAGCACCAATAGTGAGTAATATGATTGGAATAAATAGTACAAAATAGATTTGAAAAACAATAAAAACAATAAATATTACAAGGCCACATATAGCTAAAATCCAGCCAGCGGCTTTATGTCCATTGAGGCTATCATTAATTAAAATAGCACCAATAGTGAGTAATAGGATTGGAATAAATAGTAAAAAAAAGAGTCCAACGAGAAGAAAAACAATGAATTGTATGAGGCCAATTATAGCTAAAATCCAGCCAACTACTTTACGCCCTTTGGCCTCTTGATCCATTTATGGAGTCATCCGAGTCCTATCTCTAGGAAACAAAACACATTCTCTTACATTTTTTGCACCTGCAAAAATCATTGACAATCTATCCAATCCTAATCCCCATCCAGCATGAGGTGGCATACCATATCTAAATGGATCCAAATAATGATTAAATCCATCGGGTTCTAAACCTTGTTTTTTCAATCTTTCTCTAAGCATATTGACGTCATGAACTCTTTGTCCTCCAGATGTCATCTCGACTTCATTATACATAAAATCAAAGCCTTTACTGTATTTCGGATCATCATCTGGGAGTATGTAGAATGGTTTGAGCGATAATGGCCATTTTGTTATGAAATAGAAACCATTCATCTGCTGAGCAATTTCTCTTGTAGCTTCCATAGATAAATCTTCACCCCATTCCGCTTTTCCGTTTGACATTTCTACAGCTTCATCGTATGTTATTCGTGGCAAAGGTAATTCAAGCTCAATAGGCTCAATTCCAAGCGTTTCTAGGGCTTCTATCTCTTTTGCAACAGCTCTTGCTGCACTATCTACTAATCTCTCCATTACTCCCATTACTACATCATCATCAGCAAACGACATTTCTATATCAATTGAGATAAATTCATTCAAGTGTCTGGGTGTGTTATGTTCTTCAGCCCTAAATGCAGGTCCTATTTCGTATACTCTCTCTAAACCACCTCCCATTAACATTTGCTTGTATAATTGAGGAGATTGAGCAAGATATGCAGGTTTATCAAAATATTTCATTTCAAATAATGAAGTTCCACCTTCAGTTGCCGAAGCAATAATTTTTGGAGTTTGAACCTCAAGGAATTTTTCTCTTCTTAGATGTTTATGTACTGCGCCTGAGACAGCTGCGCGAATCTGGAAATTTGCAGCTATCTCACTTTTCCTTAGATCAAGATATCTGGCATTTAATCTAGTTTCAATTTCACTATCTATCTTATCAATCACACCTAAAGGAAGTGGTGTTTCAGCTTCATTCAATATTTCTATATTGTCTGGTAACATTTCAACACCTCCTGGTGCTTCTTTGTTTTCTTTGACAATGCCTCTGACTAATACTATTGATTCTCTATTGATATTTGTCCATTTCTTGTAATTCTCAGCATCTAATTTCTTTTTTAATAATGTTAATTGAATTACTCCAGTGATATCTCTTAGTTGAAGGAAAGCAATACCTCCTAAATTACGTGTATCTTGCAACCATCCACATAGCGTTTGCTCAGAGCCGAAGTCTGATTCTTCGATTTCACCACATTTTCGAGTGTAAAACATAGTTCTAACTTATTGGATACCTCAGTATCGCAGCCAGCCCTCCAAAAGCTTTCTGTAAGGAAACGCCTTCTTCACTTTCAGTAGATACTATCGTAATTTCTGCTTTGCTTTTTTCAGCTAGTTCTCCTAATTTTTTTACAGTCCCTTCTTCCACATTAGCCATTTTTTCCAGACCTTCAGAAATCATTAATTGATTTACTGCTCCCATTGTCAGAGCCATTTCAACTTGTTTCATGCCGTAAGTAGCTAATGTTCCTTTTGGAGATAATATTTCTTTCATAAATTTATCCATAAGTTTTTTCTCTTTTACTAATTGCATTTCTGCTAATCTTCCAGAACCTCTAGTAACTAATTCTCTCAATCCAGTCTCATCAGTATAACCTGTATCAAAGGAATCGATAACTATTTTCTGTAATTCATGATTCAAATATTCTCTTTTTATAAAATATTCTTTAGTAGCTCCAGGTCCACCGATCAAAATACCTTCTACGTTATTCCCAAGAAAACATTCGGTAGCTGAGTGTGCCACCTTCTTGTACCATTCATGTGCTGCCTCCTCTATCAAACGTTCAAAACGTTGTTTAGATTGTCCACCTTTTCCATGTTTTGATGGAACTTGTGAATACATGTGTTTAAGCGTTGTAATTGTAGCCCCCCTAAGAATTCCTAGAGCTGCTTCAGATCTATCTATAACTATCAATCCAAATTGAGTTTTGGTTTCACCAAGACCTTCTAATGGTTCTAAAAAGAAACCTGAATCACAACGATAAAGAAATGTAGGTAATGGTTCTGGAGGTACTACTACTTCTTGGACCATGGTAGTTTGATTTCCTCCTTTTGATACATGGCCAACAAAGAAAACCACTCCATTTTCAGGAGGAGTTTTGAACATTTTTAATCTAGACATTATTGATTCAATTGCTGCACTGACATTCTTTCTTGTGGATTTAGATTTTATGTTTGCAGATTGTGAAGCTTCATTCCTAAGGTATGATTGCACATCATAAATTTTGCGATCAGGAGGAATATACAGGCTAACGAGTTCTGTAGCATGTCCTCTATAATTCTTGAGACGTTCAAGGGATTGCTTGAATTCATATTTTTGTAGAGACTCAGAACTCATTGATTTTGTTAATGCAGGACCTTTTTATGATATTGGTCTCGGTTTATACTCATTTTATGCAAAACCAAAATCATCTTCATTATTTGCCGTCATCCTCTGCATAATAATCAAAATCCAAATAGTAATTAAATATGATACAGTTCGAATCTTCCCAATTTAAGCTTGTATGGCATATATCTACAGGCGCCGCATGATCAATGAAGTATGGCCTTACCACCTCTTCGGATTCATATGATGTTCTATAATCCCAATCTATTACAAAAAAGTAATTACTTGGTGAAAAATACGTTCCTTTCTTATCATCATGCACCATATATTCATTTTTCTCTACTATTAAATCAAAATTATTTACACCAAATACTTCTCCATTTAGGTAATCATTATAATTAGAATAATCGAGAATAAATACCTCTTTTTCAAACTGACTTGGGAAATTTAAATAATATTCTAGCTCGCCATGCCCTTCAATATATCCTATCTCACATGAAAAGAAACCTATATCTTTATTCAGATAAAATGGATAATCTGAACCATCACCATTTTGATAACTGAAATCTTTATTACAATATTCAGTAGTATAATCTCTCAATAAGCCTCCACTAGGTATTGCAGAACCTAAAATAATAACAGCTACAAAAACAATTACGATGTCATTTTTTATATTTAACATATCTAGTTTTTCCTCCTTTTTGCAGATAAGGAAATAATCGCAAATGATATAAGATAATATATTAGAGCAAATACAAGTATTGTATTACCGTAATCGAATCCTAATTTTGCGTATTCTCTTAGTATAGGTATGTACATTAAATGGGATGAAAATAAAAGCAAAATAAAAGTAAAGATATTAAATTTAATAGATGCAAATAGAGTTCTGGAGGCCAATGGTGTTGAATCTTCCACTGATAACGCCATTATTCACCACCTTTCTCTTGATTGTCTAAATTAAATTCCTCAGAAAAATACTCATCTTCATTTTCTTCAGCAAAGTCTCTGATTGCTCTACCCTCGTCTTCATCAAATTCATCAATAGACTCAGCCTCAAGAACAATGTTTTCATCAATTTGAGCCTCAAAGCCTTTAATATTAGTAGATGGGACTATTCTCCAAAGCCCATATGGTAAAACATAAACTAGGATGAAATCTCCAAATTTCCTTCCTTCTGATTTTTCCATCATAGGTTCGTTTCCGATAACTCCTAAGAGGTGAAATAATAGGAAAAAATTAATGAAGAAAACAACTAAAGATATAGAATTATTGATAATATATTTTTCTTGAGATATTTGGAATGAGATTCCTTTAATTAAGGACAATATACCAACATAAATCATACAAGATCCAAGAAATACGGAGAATTCTGAATCAGATAAAAATAATAGAATTGCTCCAAACATTATAAAAATTAGGCCAAAAACAGCGAAACTGATAGCCCAGTTACGTTTTTCTTCAGCAACCAAAACTTCTGGAGTTTTTTCTTCTTCTATTATCTCTTCTTCATCCTCTACATCATGACTTATATTATAACCAGAATTTGGGGCATCCAGACTATCTATAGTACCTTCAAGTAATTCCAAATCTATATTTTGGTTTTGATTTGTCGCCTTTGGTCTTCCAAAATAGATAGTTATTGAAACAAGAAGAAGCGAAGCTAAAATAAGCCAAAAATATAATTCAAGAAGATAATTCCATCCAGAATAGTATGCCAACACAGAAATACAAGTAAGAGGTAGATATTACAATCTACCTCTTATTTTTATTCGAAATCAATTTAGCGCTAGGCAGCCAACCCTAAATCTTAGGAGGTGATCCATCCGCAGGTTCCCCTACGGATACCTTGTTACGACTTAACCCTCCTCGCTGAACCCAGATTCGAGCGTGTCAAAAGACAAACCCTCGTCCAGGCCCAACTAAGGTGGTTTGACGGGCGGTGTGTGCAAGGAGCAGGGGCATATTCACCGCGGGATGTTGACCCGCGATTACTACGTATTCCAGCTTCATGAGGGCGAATTGCAGCCCTCAATCCGAATTACGATTAGGTTTCGGGGTTGCCTTCACCTTTCGGTGTCGAAGCCCATTGTCCCAACCTTTGTAGCGCGCGTGTAGCCCGGGAGATTCGGGGCATACTGACCTACCGTTGCCCCCTCCTTCCTCCGCTTTAACAGCGGCGGTACCACCATAGTGCTCCCCTTCCGGAGAAGAAGATAGCAAATGGTGACGGAGGTCTCGTTCGTTATCTGACTTAACAGAACGCCTTACGGTACGAACTGACGGCGGCCATGCACCACCTCTCGGAAAATCAGGCAAAGTCATCAGCTTGGCCTTCATGTAACCGTCGCCCCCGGTGAGTTTTCCGGCGTTGAATCCAATTAAACCGCACGCTCCACACGTTGCAGTGCTCCCCCGCCAATTCCTTTAAGTTTCAGTCTTGCGACCGTACTCCCCAGGCGGCTGACTTAATACCTTCGCGCCAGCACTGGACACCCTCGTAGGATCTCCAACACCAAGTCAGCAGCGTTTACGCCCTGGACTACCGGGGTATCTAATCCCGTTTGCGCCCCAGGGTTTCGTTCCTCACCGTCAGAACCGTTCTGATCAGACGCCTTCGCCACTGGTGGTCCCTGCGGGATTACAACATTTCACCGCTCCCCCGCAAGTACCTCTGATCTCCCCCAGTCTCAAGTCTGGTAGTGTCCCCGGAATCCGCACCGTTAAGCGGTACGATTTACCCAAGAATTTACCAAACCGGCTACGAACGCTTTAGGCCCAATAATAGTGGCTACCACTCGGGGTGCCGGTGTTACCGCGGCGGCTGGCACCGGTCTTACCCACCCCTTACTCTAACAGCGATTTAGGCTGAAAAACAGTCTATGCATTGCATAGACACTTGGAGTTCCCTCGTCACGGTTTCCCGCATTGCGAAGTTTTCGCGCCTGCTGCGCCCCGTAGGGCCTGGTTTCGTGTCTCAGAAACCATCTCCGGGCAAGTGCTCTCACACCCCGTACCCGTCGCTGGCTAGTCAGGTCATGACCCTGACTACAACCTGATAGGAAGCAGACTCATCCTCAGGCGCCGGAGCTTTGAACACAGAAGCATTCCAGCTTTCTGTGTCTATGAGGTATTAGCCCCAGTTTCCCGGGTTTATTCCTCACCTGAGGGCAGATTATCCACTTGTTACTGAGCATTATGCCAGGGACCGAAGTCCCTTAGACTCGCATGGCTTAATCGAACTCCAATAGCAGTAGCCTTCGGCAGGATCAACCGAAGTTTTTTTCCTTTCGAATGCACACTATGAGTTTATAAATTTACTAGAATTGTCGGATTGACTGCACTAGTTTCGCTTAGATTTCGAATGTCAGATGATAGCCCAAACTAGGGTTGTTATCATCTCCATAACATTGTCTGCAATAACGGAATAGGTCCATCATAAAATCAGGAATTCGCCGAAGTCATTGCAACCGCTTACACGGTACCTGGTGACAGTTTTACCTGTTCAGGAGCTTCATCACTTAAAATGGTCTATTTAAGAAAAACGCCATATTTATCATAGTTAAACCTTAACTTGAAATTGTTGCCCAGGCTGTAATCCAGCAGGTATTGCAACAGTTACAACACGACCATCTGGTGCCTTAATTTGAATCTGCTGTCCTGGTTGTGCTCCAGCAGGTACTGCTACATTCAGAACGGTTCCTCCAGGAGCTGGTGCAGGCGGAGCTGCAGGTTCAGGGGCAGGTGGTTGTTCTGGAACTGGTGCAGGAGGTGCTGCTGCAGGTTCAGGGACTGGTGGTTGTTCTGGAACTGGTGCAGGAGGTGCTGCTGCAGGTTCAGGGACTGGTGGTTGTTCTGGAATTGGTGCAGGAGGTGCTGCTGGTGGTTGCTCAGTTATTGGAGGTGCAGCAGGCGGTTGTTCTGGTAATTCACCACCGAAAGCATCCAGTGAATCTCCAGAAGACTTAGATCTAGAATAGAAAAAGTATCCAGCTCCAGCTCCAACTAATACTACAGCTCCTGCCCCGGCTAAAACGATTGGATTAAATGATTCTGATGATCCTCCCCCTGTAACTTCACTTTCTTTGAGTGTTCCTGAAACAGCTATTTTTACGATTTCAGAATCATCATTTAGAGCATCCTGTGGGCCCAATGCAGGTATTACACTATCTCTGTTAATTCTAACTTTTAGAGTTAGTTCACCATCATAAGGATCTGGTAATATATGTATTATTTGAACTTCAAGTGAACCAAAACCATCTATTGTAAAGTTTCCATCATTACCAGGATAAGTATCATCGTCCAAAGTGACTACAGAACCAAATTCTAACAATTCAAGAGTTCCACTAGCTGAAGCTCCCCCTTCGTTTGCCAAAAATATTTTTAGAGTAACCTCATCTCCTTCGCCAGCATTCATAGGAATTGCCATGAGACTTGTGATTGCGAGACTTGGTGGAGTGGAAATTTCCACTCTATTATTTGTATCAGAGAAAATAAGTTCCTCTGAATCCCAAAATTGCTCTCCACTATTTTTAGCATTGATATCTCTGATTGATAACTCAAATGTCCAGAAGCCTGTAAAATCAGAATTTCCACCAGATAGGAAAGAAACTGAAGGATAATTCTCATTAAAAGTGATTATTGTCTCTTCATTAGCAGGTAATTCTATGGAACCATAACTGTCAACAATACCTGCAAAATTAACTTGGAGGTCTTTTCCAGATTTTGTAAGGCTAATTTCAGCATTTGCAGTTACATCAAAAGAACCTTCATTCATTACATGGATTTTTGCATAAGCAATTGAACCATCACTAAATGAGACAAGTTCATTGCCATTCTCATCCTCCCAAACAATCTGAGTAACTATCAAATTAGGCAATTTTTTAATATCAATATCAACTTCTTCATCAAACAGTACACCTTCTTCAGAATCTTCTAACATTATATACAATTTTTCTACATTAGCAGTAGGTGTGATCTCTCCTTGGAAAGTTTTTGTCTCATCTACATCAACTTTTGTTTGAGGCTCAATAGTTATGATATTGTCTTCATCATCACTATCATCCCAATACAAAGTAGTTGTAATCTCTCCATATTTTTCACCATCATTCTCAATTTCTAAACTCCATGTATTCGCTATTCCTTCAACAAGCATATCTCCAAATTCAATATTGTAAGTAATATCGGGAGATGCAGATGAAACCAATATTGATTGTGAAACACTATCTTCGGCACCCTGACTACTGTCTTCTGGTAAAGAATCTACAATTTCTGCAGTTATTGTGTGTTCTCCCTCAGGTATATCTCTCCAGGTTGTAGTCACTGTTTTAGATTCCCCTCCTGTTACTCCATCTATATTAGCTGTAGCAATCAAATCCCCTCCATTTCTGAATTCTACGGTTACTCTTGCATCACCTTCCCCGTCATTTGATATGACTGCTGAAATAATTACATCATTACCTTCCACTAATTCTCCGGAAAATGATAGATCATCTATTGATAAATCTGCATCAGTAGTCAAGATATTTAGATCAGTAAGTTTTACTCTTCCAGGAGTTTCAGAATTTAATTTTAGTATTGCTTCAGCTTCCAAATCATCACTATTCTCTATCACTGCATTAAGTGCACTGACTAGCCCATTTGTACTGACGTGAATCACGGCATCATATTCAATACTCAATTCACTAAAACCTACAGTACCTTTAGATGAACTACCCACAGTCATTACAATTTCAGTCATTTCTACACCATATTCATCAACAATAGTGTCACCATTGTCTATTGCATCTTGTAATGCTTCTTGTAGGGCATTTTTCAAAGATTTTATTCCACCGGATTCACCCCATGTTTGCGGAGAATTTTCACTGTTTAATTCACCAGCCCATTCCCAATCATTATTATTTGTAATTTTAATGTATGGATCCTCTGGGTAATCATCACTAAGAGTGCTTCTTACATAGATATTTTTGTCCGTATCCTCGCCACCAGAAATATCTGTTTCTTCAGTAAATGCAAAGTATGTTTTATCTCCAACTACCATATCCATGCGGTGATATTTTGCAACTAGTTGCTCATTGTCATAATCAGTAATCTCGAAGCTGTCAGACCATGAACCTCCATCATCCTGGGTAAAAGCGAAATAGTAATCATACGAGCCTCCGGAAGCATATTGATATGAAATATATGTAAAACCAGAACCACTAGCAATACTTGGTAATGCAAGCGTAGTACTAGTATCGGTATCTATTGCAATTGTAACATCGTTCCATGTTTCTCCATTGTCATTGGATACTGCCCAAACAATATCATAATCACTTGAACCATCTCCATCATAATCTCCACTGTCTACCCAAGCTACATACAATTTTGATCCTTCAGCACTAATAACGGGAGTATATGAGTAATAAGCAGTTGTTCCTTCATTTAAATAGACTAAATCAGCCCAGGAACTTCCATCAGTACTATATGTGTAATACAAAGATTCACCATATGATGAATCACTCCAAACTAAATGGAATTTTCCTTCATTATATAATATTTCAGGCATATAATTTAGGCCAGTTGTGTCTCCACTTACCAGGATAGCATCATCCCATGAGCCACCACCATTAGTTGAACTGACTGTGTAAATATCATATGTATACGTATTTGTCCATGAAGCAACAATATTATTATCATCATCTGATGTAATAGTTAAACCATATTTTACTCCCGTGTTTCCACTATCTATTTTTTCAGGTGATGTCCAATCTTTACCATTATTTGTTGATTTTGTGTAGTAAATTGAGGATACACCAGTATATCCGTTATAATCTGTCCACGCCACATGTACATCATCTCCAGATGCAGTGATATCGGCTCTATATTGTAATGTTGTTGAAGAATAATCTAAATCTGTAGCATGATCATCATCAAAATTAGAGAGAACACTAAGTTCTTCCCATGATTCTCCACCATCATCCGATCTTGTGAAATATACATCACCATCTCTTGTAGACTGATCACAACCGTTTGTGTCATCTTCCTGATCTAAATCACCATTATCAAGATAAACAAGATACAAATAATCATTAGAGTAAGCGATACTTGGACTACCAGAGTCTGCCTCATAATAATGTTCGGAAATATCCTCTATATCAGACCATGTAGAACCATCATTACTACTAACAGAATAAACTATATCTTGGTCGTTTGAAGCACCACTTCCATCATATTCATCTGACCAAACTACAAGAACTTCATCAGAATTTGCAGTGATAGTGGGTGATGCTCTAAACTCATTCACATCGCCATTACTAATTCCGTCAACATTAACTGGTGAATTCCATGAACTTCCTGAATTCGCACTCCGTACAGACATTATTTTACGTGGAGAATTAATATCGTCGATATCCATCCATGTCATATAGAAATTATTGCTCCCATCATTGTCAGATCCTAAAAATGAAAAACTGGATCCATCTGCTGCTTGAATCACATTTTCAGAACCAAAACTTGTGCCAGAATTAGATGATGTTTTAGATTTTATTGCATAACCATCTCCTGTAAGTTCAAGCCATCCAATAATAACATTAGATCCTTGTGCAGAAATTGTTGTTTCAGTGACAGTCTCATCTGAACTTATAGTGCCTGGCGAGCCAAAAGTTTCGCCTCCATCTGTAGAACGTGCATATTCTGCTGCATAGTAAGATTGAGATTCATAGTATTGTTCCCAGCTGATGTGTACATTGTTTCCGCTAAGGGCTATTTGAGCACCAATACTACTTGAACTATCTGCATCTGAAATTAATATTTCATCGTCCCAAGATTGCCCTAAATCATCTGATTTTTGATAATAGATGTGGTATTCATCATTACTACTCTCTTTGAGAGCAGACCAAACAATATGAATGGTCCCATCACTACTTACAGCTCCATCGTAATCATAGATAATGTAATGCGAACTACCTGGTTCTATTTGCTGTCCAGTAGACCATGTTTCTCCCTCATCATCACTATAGGAAGCTTCAATGACTTCACCACCTGTGTCTGATATCCAGGCAATAACGGCATGATCATCATTTGCATGAATGAGAACATCGCTAAGAATAGCGCTTGTTTCAGCTCCATTTGTAGCAATAAGTACTATATCATCCCAATTACCATCATAATATCTAAACTTAACAGAATCAATAGTTGTATCTCTATCGGTCAAGTCTCCATCATCAATCCATGCTACATAGTAATCATCATCTAGCATAGATACTACTGGTGCACTCGAAGTAGAACCGCCATTTGTGCCTATTGAGGCTTTATTATAGTCATTTAATTCACCAGATCCATAAGGTAAACCAGTTATTTTGATAGAGGCCTCATTGATTGTAGTATTCGTAGGAAGATATAGTGATACCTCTTCTTCACCACTGCCTGCAAACCTTGCGGATGCACCTTTAGCATTACTAGAAAATTTTTCCTGATAGCCTAAAGCCCCATATCCAGTTCCATCATATTTCCATTCGTAATTTTTAACACCTAATGATAACCCTTCAGGATATGAACCATCACTATCAGGCATACCTGAAAGGCCAATATTAGCTTCTAAAACTTCTGTAGCAGGAAATTTAACAGAAACACTAGAATCCTCATTTTCACCATCTAAAGTAACTGTCTTTTCATCACTGCCATTACCTTCTTTGTAATAGGTTGTTGAGGTTTCCCCAAATACAGATGAAGTACTACTGAGCAAGAGAAGTGTCACGGCGAAAGCCACGACTTTGTTTTCAAACATCATAATCCTAATAAGAAGCTAGTACTTTAATATAGTTTCACTAATGAGAATTAGATGACTGAACAATACCACATGAATTCCCATGAAGGCACATATACTAGGGAATTTGAGGCTAAAGTAGAGGCTACATTCCCAGGCATCATCGAACTAGATAAGACTGCATTCTATCCATTGGGAGGGGGCCAACCCTCAGATATTGGAACAATAACTTGGAATGAAGGAGATGCAAATGTTACTGATGTGAGGAAAAAAAATCGAATTAGGCACATTGTAGAAGGAGATTTACCAGAAGTTGGAGATTCCATAAAAGGTAATCTTGACTGGTCACGAAGATATTCACATATGAGAATGCATACTTCTCAACATTTAGTTTCTGCTGTAGTGAATGAAATATATGGTTCAGATACCGTAGGAAATCAGATAGGAAATGAGAAGTCTAGAATAGATTTTAAGCCTTTAAAAATAAACCAAACTGAGCTTAATGAAGTAGAGGACAAAGTCAATGATTACATATCTAAAGACTTGAAAGTTACTATATCTGAGGAATTACGGTCCAATTTAGAAAATAATCCAGATATCCGTTCAAGTATGTCTAGTGGTCTTTGGAAAATGTTACCGAAAAGTGTTACAGAATTAAGAGTAATAACCATAGGTGATATCGATGTTTGTCCATGCGCAGGCACTCATGTAAAAAGCTTAAAGGAAATAGGTAATGTTTCTTTTATTAAAAGAGATAATAAGGGTTCTGAAAAATTAAGATTAACATATAATCTAGGCGATATCGACTCTTGAATTTGTAAGGCCCTCTCTGTCCTTTTGTTCATACATCATTTTAATTTCTACAGAAGTTGCAGCATTACTTTTTTGTTGCATTTTTAGTTTAAATTGTACTTCGTTATATGAAGATATATCACCCACAATAAACGAGTTATCTGAGAATGAATAATATACATCTGGATCTATACCTACTAATCCTAAGATGCTACTATTGAATTCTGGACTTATTTTACAACTACTAATAGTTTCAGATGAATAATTACTGAGATTTACGTTCAAAGTTATATTTGTACCGAGTTTTTCGTATGATGATGTAATAACAATTTCTTTTTCAGTGAAGTAATTGTCAACCATTTCTCTTGTAGATGCAATTGTTTCATCAATTATTGGGTTCAGATAAATTTTTACCTGCTTTACACTCTCGGCATCTCCATTCCAATTTGCTAGGGTTGGATTAATTGTTTCTATAGCTCTAACGGCATTAATCAGCTTCCCTTTGAACATATTATCTATTTCTCCATAAATTACAGCAGCAAGATAGGAATGTTCTCCTCTCTGTAGAATGATTTTATTATTACCATAGTCTATGGAACCCAGATCTCCTTCAGTTTGAAATGAGTCTTGAACAAAATCATTGATTGCTGTGAGCATCCCGCTCATGATATCTGTATCAGTTTTAACTTCAACAGCACTAACATTTCTAAGAAGCCTTCCATCTTTGTAAATTAAATATAATTCTTCAACTTTATACTTAGCAATAGGTTTTGATTCAATAATAGATACATTTTCATCTAATTCTTCTTTCCTAGATCGGTATAGTAAAACACCACCAAACATTAAGAAAAGAAGACTTATACCTATAGTAGCAGGTAAAATTTCTTTCATTCCAAATTGATCAGTTTCTGTACCTGAGGAACTATATAATTTGACTACTTCTTCCATACTTACTGTTTCATTATTAGAATTGCTAATGTGACCGAATTCATCTTCTATTGTGATTCTATAAAAATAATCTCTGTCTGGACTTGGATTCTTATGAATCCATTCATAATAACCTTGTTTACAGGAAGTTTCCATACCAACTCCTATTATTTCTTGTGTGAACCATCCACTATCTGAAGCAGGTAATTCATCAGCTACCATTTGTACTTTACAAATAGCGGCATCTTCAGGAATAACAAAACCTAAAACCAATTCTGTAGCATTAGTATGCGATATTGCAACATTTGTAGCTTTCTGAGGGTCCTCTGTAAATACTTCAAAAGTTAAATGAACTCCTGAATAATCAATTTTTATGTTGTTATTACCTGTAATATCCTCAGTTGGTACAAAACCTCCATTTGAAGTTCCACCAAATTGAATAGTCTTATTGATTATATCTAAATAATATTCATCTACTAACAATTTATTTTTGTTCATTCCTCTAACTAATGCTTTTTCATATATTCCATCTAAATCATTATCTACACTAACATTAAACCAATGGATATCATTAATTGCTGGAATATATTTCAAATTGAAACTTTGATCATATTGCCCATTGGAACTGAAATATTCAGTAGTATCTAGTGGATTCTCAAGATTGCCTGCAAGATCACGACTTTCAGCATACAGGAAATATCGTGTATTATCTTGCAAGTCCTGTAATTTAATTTTATCATCAGAGATATCATGAGGTAATAAATACCAAGTTAATAGATCATTACCTTTCTCTATAGTCTGTATTGCAATATATATCTTATAATCTAGATTTAGATTATCTGTATCTATGAAGATTTCTAGATAATCATATCCCCATTTTTGAGGTACATTTGAGAAAGAAATGGTATCTACTTTCGATGCATAATTCATTATTATATCATATTCTTCTTTATCCTCACTATTTCCGGCATAATCACTAGCCAGAATTTTAAATGCATAATGACCTAATTCATCAAATTCATAAATATAGTGCGTGTCTCCATAAATATTTATTGAATCCAGAGCTGTCCAAGTAACTGAATTAGGATCTAAATTAGCATTTGTAAAATTAGAATAGGAAACCTCTAGAGTATTATACGCAATATCATCTGCACTATTCTTCCACGATAAATCTATTTGACTATTGCCTATGAAATAATAATCCTCTTCAAAATTCAAAAGTTCGGTGGAAGGTATGGATGTATCAATCTTAACTTGATACTCGTAATTATTCTTATTCTCTGTGTTTCCATAAATATCTCTAGCTAATGATCTAAACCGATATTCCTTACCATCTTCGCCAGTAAACAATACAATTGATTCTGTAAACGTGCCATATTCTTCCCATTGGGCAAATTTATCATTTACTATATACTCAATAATATATTCTTTGAAATCATTATCATCATTCAAAAGAGATATTTGTAACTCAATAGATTCTGAATTAATTAATCCAGTTCCGGGAATTATCTCTGATTGTGGTGATGTTGTATCCAATAATGCTAAAAGTGTGTGATTATAGGATAAATTTTTGTATATTTCTACCATAATGTCATTATTATAATAAATAATTCTTATGGGATTATAATTAATTTCATTTTGATCGGCAGCTTTGCTAATTACATTTATCATATAATAATCGGAAAAACCATAGTTATCAGTTTGTGAATCAACCAGTTTACTTCCAAAAGAATTTTCGATATCAAAACCATGCTCTCTTGAACCAGTGCCCCGCTCATCAGCTATATTAATTTGCAAATTGTAGCGGATCAAATAATCAGTATCACGACAATTAAAATCATTGTTTTGTAAAGTAGAATCACTGTCAATTAAGTCCAAACAAAAATCTCCTTCTGAGAATATATTATTATCTATTGATATAGTACTATTAAATGAATAAATAGCTTTTTCAAAATCGTTAAAGACATTGTTTAAAATATTTATATCTGATCTATAAGAGCTTACTGATTGTGTATTATTCGTTAATATATTATTTGAAATTCTTCCTTCACTATTATTTGCAGTTATAGCTATTTCCGAAAAATTAATAATATTGTCTTCTAAGTCAAAATCTGCAAGAACGACAGTTATAGATTCTCTAAAATTCGTTATTATATTATCACTAACTTCGACTTCACCTTCCTGCGAAAAAATACCTACTGCAGCAACTTTTTGTAAATAAAGAACATCACATCTATCATGTGTGCATAATCCGGTTACATTATTATTAACTATTTTACTATATGTCCTGTTACTAAGAATACCATAATCATTTACATGCAATATATTATCTTCAATAAGTATAGGAAACGTACTATCCTCAAATCCTCCTACTTCGATACCCACTGCCGAACTTAATGTATTATTTTTAATTATAGTTTTTGGAATATAATATGCATAAATTCCTGATAATTGTGATTCAGGACTCATGTTTGTTTGAACTGTATTATTTGCAATATATCCTTCTTCAACATCTCTGAACATTATGCCAGCACCATCGATAGAATGAACAAGATTATTTGTTACATGTATATTATCAATTGTAAATGCTGAACCAAACTGAGTATATGCAGATATTCCATTATATTTTATATTTTTGAGTGTGTTATTAGCGACAATACCATTTGATATGTCGCCAAAACCATTATCATATATCCAAATTCCTATAGACGCATTATCAATATAATTATCCACTATAGTAAAATTTTTGTAGAAATTCCAAACCGTTATTGCTCTTGCTGATGTATTAGTAATATAATTTGAAATTATATGATTATCAGTTCCTACATCATTATATACATTTTCAAAATCAAGCGCTATTGGAAAGTCATTATCATTGATGGTATTATTTATTATATAATTTCCAGAAGGTGATATACCTCCTTCAGGCCAACCCCAAAGTCCTATAGCTTGCCATCCTATTTCAAAATTATTATTTCTTATAGTATTATTGTTCTGAAATGAATTAATAAAAATAGCAATTGTGTAATTTTCAAAGTAATTATTTTCGATTAAATGACCTCCACCATAATATTCATCTGTATCAAAATCCCAGAACCAGAAAATCATACAACTATGCCCCCAATAGGGTTGTTTAGACCCGCAATTTATGAATGTATTATTACTGTATTCATTTCTATTTCCTGCACGATCCATAAGATTGTGCCAATATACGCCAGAAACATTGAATATGTTGCGGCTAATTATATTGTCATCTGTAGCTTGTAGAGACATATCATGTATTGTATTATTTAGAAATTGGTTATCAATTATTGTATGATTACTGCCTTGAGTTATAGTAAGCGTACCTCTGCCTCCCTGTCCATTATCCTTGTAAATATAATCTCTAAAGATGTTACCACTAATTAGATTATAATTCCCATAGGAAATAGTTACACCTAATGTACCGTTAATGAAAGTATTATTTTGTATTAAGGCGTTCTCTCCTGAGACAAACAAGTCATAGAATATGTAACTATTATAAATCGTGTTATTAATAAATCTAAAATTATCAGTATAAGCACTAATTATTCCAATCATATCAAATGTGGAATTAGTTATGTAAGATCCAGCTCCAGTAAATCTTAATGCCTTTACATACTCAAAATCAGAATTCTCAATAATTACCCTAGTATTAGGAATTCCTGAGCCTGGCTGATTATTTACTAATCTGCCTACTTGAACAGTATAATCTAACCTCTCTGTGTAATTCCCTTTACCAATTATATTAGATTTAATAACGGAACGATCATTACTAGTTGTCGGATTCAAATCATAATCTGTAACAATTAGTACAGAATTCTCATTTAAATCAAGACAATTAGCAGTTATTTCACTATTCTTTTGAATAGAATCAAGTATTAATTCAGAATTAATTATGGTCAGTGTACTGTATAATGATATATTGTCACCATGTGAATCTTGTTCATGAAATACTGTAGAATTAATCCATCTGGTTTCTCCTCTAATTTCAATGAAACCTTTTGATGATAGAGAAACGTTTTCAAGTTTCAAAGTCTTACCAAAATTAACGACAATATCTTTGACTGAGACGTCCTCATCCCAAACATGCGTGTCTTGAGTGATAATCCAATCCTGACCCTCTTGGGGTGCATTTCCATTTGAACCTGCTGAAGCATTTCCAGTACTGATTACTATCGCAGTAATTGCGATTAAAAGAAATGCTGTTTTCTTCATCTTGCTTATAGAGATAGTTATCTGTTAATAAAATAAACCGAAGATTTATACAATACAATAATTTTAAATTAGTCAATGAATCAAGATAATTAATGGTTCTTGAAAAATTAGGAGATGCACTAAGAGAAACTCTTAGAAAAATAGCCGGTGCCAGCCACATTTCTCCTGAATTAATTAAAGAATTAGTAAGAGATATACAAAGAGCACTATTACAATCAGATGTTAATGTAAGACTCGCCCTAGATTTGAGTAAAAGAATAGAAACTAGAGCTTTAGATGAAAAAGCGCCGGCTGGAATGACAGGGCGTGAACATGTTGTTAGAATTGTGCATCAAGAACTAGTATCTGCATTAGGTGAACCAAGATCTCTTAAATTAGAAAAACAAAGAATTATGTTAGTAGGTCTTTATGGCCAAGGTAAAACTACTACTACAGGAAAACTAGCAAAGTACCTTAAGAAAAAGGGTTTGAGCCTAGGATTAATTGCAGCTGATGTCCATAGACCTGCAGCATATGACCAATTATCTCAAATTGGCGAACAAATAGATATTCCTGTATTCGGAAGTTCAAAAAACACTGACGCAGTAAAAGTGGTAAAAGAAGGATTAAAAGAATTTGAAGAACTAGATATTGTGATTGTTGATACTGCAGGTCGTCATGCTTTAGATGATGATCTAATATCTGAAATGGAATCAATTTCTAAAGTAGTCAAACCAGATGAAATATTCCTTGTCATGGATGCAACTGTTGGACAGCAGGCTGGACCACAAGCAGAAGCTTTCCACGAAGCCGTTGGTGTTTCTGGTGTCATATTAACTAAATTAGATGGTTCTGCTAAAGGTGGAGGTGCATTATCTGCAGTTTCAGTAACAAATGCCCCAATTATATTTGTAGGAACTGGGGAAAGTTTAGAAAGTTTAGAAACATTGGATCCAGATAGATTTATTTCACGCCTTCTTGGAATGGGAGACCTACAAACTCTTCTTGAAAGAGCTGAAGAAGTTATAGATGCTAGTACAGCTGAAGATACTGCAAAGAAAATGCTCTCAGGTAAATTTACCTTAATTGATATGAGAGAACAAATGGAAGCCATGAATAAAATGGGTTCATTAGATAAAATCATGGAAATGATTCCTGGCATGTCTTCAATGATGAACAAAGGCCAAATGGAAGAGACTGAGGGTAGATTAGAAAAATTTAAAGTTTTGATGAATTCAATGACTCATGAAGAACTAGAAAATCCAAAATTAATAAAACGTTCTAGGATTGAAAGAATTGCCAAAGGTTCAGGTTCCGACCCCCAAGAAATCAGAGAATTATTGAAACATTATAATAAAAGTAGAAAAATGATGTCCAATCTTGGTGGAAACAGAAGAATGCAACAAAGAATGATGAAACAATTTGGAAAGGGTGAACTAAAACTATAGCCCCAAAATACAAATACATAGACTTAGAGTATAACTTATGTCGAGTTTCGAAATTAAGCGTGGACACGGTAAAACGTTGGAAGATGGTGGACTGAAATCACTAATGACCGAAGAATTTGGTGATATAACTGAGGAAAATAATCATTTTACTGCATCTTTTAAAGCACTAAAGCAAATCAATGTAGAATTTGTATCAATTACAGAAATCCGGGTAAAAACTGAAATGGATCCTGATGCATCTTTAGAAGATGCAACAGAATCTCATCAAGCATACAATAGGTTCATGGAAGCTGCAACTAGTTTCAATGCTAAACAAAGAGTAGATAGGGCGAAAGCCAGGGCAAAAAAAGAAGCTAAGGCTGCTGCTGAAAAGGAAATGCAATCTTAATGCAAAAATATGCCCTAACTGGAACACCAGGAACGGGCAAAACCTCAGTATCTAAGCTATTAAATGAAAAGGTAATCTCTCTTTCAAATTATTATAAGAAAGCCTCAGAAGGGAAAACAAAAGATGGAGAATGGCTTGTAGATATTGGAAAATTAAATCAGATTCTTGAAACTTCAAATTCAAATCTTTTTGAGGGAAATTTTGCTCACAAACTAGATAATATAGATAAGATAATCGTTCTAAGATGCGACCCGAATATACTAAAAAAAAGATTAGAGGAAAGAGGATACAACAAAGAAAAGGTAATGGAAAATATTGAGGCAGAAGCTATTGGTTTAATTTTCTCAGAATCAATAGATTATGTAGGGAAAAATAATGTTATTCAATTAGACACAAGTAATACTGATGTTGAAAGTATATCAAATATTATAGGAAAATATTTGGACGGGAAGATTAAAGTAGAAGAAGAAATTGATTACTCAGAAAGAATATTGGATTGGTACTAAGATGGTAGCTGACGATTACAGAGATTTTGGAACAAAATTACTTGATCCTATAGCAGAAAAAATACCTCTTGGGCCAATGGGAATAAGTTTTTTATCGTTATTAACTGCAATTGGTGCAGGATATTCCTTTTTTATTATAGAAGATAATTTGTCAAATAAAGAATGGTTACTAATTGGTTCTGGACTCGTATTTCTAACAGCTGTTCTCGATGCACTTGATGGTATAGTTGCACGAAAAAGAAACTTATCTAGTAAGAGAGGAGACTTGGTAGATCATACACTTGATAGAGTTGCAGACATTCTAATTATTGGAGGTATTGCTTTTGGAGCCCTTGTAAATATCGAAATTGGTTTTGCTGCGATTATTGGAATTCTAATGTTATCTTATATGGGAACACAAGCTCAAGCAGTGGGGGCTGGCAGAGAATATGCAGGTTTACTTGGTAGAGCAGACAGATTAATCGTACTGATGCTCATTCCAATATTTCATTACTTTAATCAAGAATATAATTATATGGAGTTAATGTGCTATGCATTTGCAATTATTTGTACATTATCTGCCATTTATCGGTTTCAAAAAATCTGGATTGAATTAGAAGAATAGTGGTGGGAGCACTGGGATTTGAACCCAGATCGGCGGGTCTCACCTATTGAGCCGGAGCCCATAGTTTGCACAGGTCATAGCTCCAATCATTCATCACGACATCAGCAGACCCTGTAGCAATCATTCCTGTATAATTGGAGCCCGCAATGCTGCCAGGTTACACCATGCTCCCCAATATAGGCTGATTAGAACACTACAATAAAAAGTCTCTGATGAGTAACGTTAATAACGTATGCTTTATCGAGTATACATAAATGAGCTCAGATGAAGAAACCGAAGAGGAGGTTTTGAATGAGCACAATCCTGCACCTCCTACTGAAAGAATTTGGATGCCCGTTTATCAGGATGAAGATAAAAAACTAGCTAAACATGATTGGTGTTTAGATACTGGAATTATTAAGAATCTTAGTGGAGAAGAAGCAAAGCCTAAAGGTTTCTATGTTTCAGTTCTAAACAAAATGAAATACATTCTGGAACATGATTTAGGACACAGTAGAGGTGCTCCAAAATTTCCAGCTTCACAAATTAAACTAATTATAAAAGATTTAGATAATATAGATGGCTTCTATGATAAATGGTGGAGAACTGAATCTTCTCAATTGGAAGCCTTTATTCGTGTAGTTCAAAATAGAAGGGCTGACTTATCACAAAGATTTATTATAGATTCGGTAACGAGGACTCTACGTGGTTGAAATTGCACCATCAATGTTGGGGGCTGATTTCGGAGATATGCGGCGAGCTGCTGAATTAGTTGCTCCAGAATCTGGCTATTTACATATGGATGTTATGGATGGTCATTTTGTGCCTAATCTCACCATGGGTTCTGATTTAGTTAAATCTCTGAAAGGTATTGCTCCCTTAGATGTTCATCTGATGATTACGGACCCTTGTGATTTCATAGATGATTTTAGTGAAGCAGGAGCTGAAATAATATCGATACATATAGAAGCGAATAATCCAAGTAAAGCAATTGATATTATTAAAGAAAAAAACATAAAAGCTGGGATTGCACTTAATCCTTCGACACCTGTGGATGCAATTGATTTCGTTGTAGATAAAGTGGATCTGATTCTCGTAATGTCAGTGGAACCAGGATATTGCGGTCAATCCTTTCATGAGACTTCTATTGAACGTGTAAGAAATTATAAAGAAAAATACCCTGATAAATTGATTGAAGTAGATGGAGGTGTGAGTACTTCTAATTCAAAAAAACTTATTGAAGCAGGAGCGGATATTTTAGTAGCTGGAAGTGCTGTTTTCAACTCAGAAGATCCAATTCAGACGATAAATCAAATGAAACAGGGTTAAACTTATTAATTAGAAAGGGATATAATGAATGTGAGAAAAGTCTTTGTTATTGGATTAGCTTTGCTTCTAAGCGTCAATTTAGTTAAAATTGACACAAGTGCAGAATTACCTGTAGAAGATTTTACACATGCAGTTTTTGGAGAAGAATTTACTGCCACATGGTGTGTTTATTGCCCTAGTGCTGCAGAAAACCTGATGAAGGTTTATGATGACATACCAAACGAACCATATTATCATGATAAATTTTTCTTTGTTGCCCTAATAACTGATGTTAATGATAAAGCAGATGAAAGGATGGATGATTATCCTGATGTAACTGGATATCCTACTGTTATATTTGATGGGAATGATGAAAAGGTTTCTGGAGGACAATCAGATACTGCTAATTATGAACAAGCAATAGATAGTTGTGGGCAACGTGACGATACAGATATATCATTGGATATTGAAATGAATCATCTAGGGGCAGACCAATTAGAAGTAAGTGTGAAAATGACTTGGAATGAAGATGCTTCGCTTGGAGACCCCACTTTCAATGGTTATGTTCGAGCCTATATTGTAGAAAAGGTTTCTAGATACAATAATTATGATGGAGATCCATACCATTTTGGGTTCTTAGATTATGCCTTTGAGGAAAACGTTGAATTAGAACCTCATGAAGAAACTGTATTGAATACTGTATGGATTGGGGGAGACCATGAAGATAAGAATGGAAATGATTTTTCAGATATCGATTATGAAAATATTAATATTTTCGTAGCTTTTTTCAATGATGAATCTGCTACAACTGACAAATATGTTTTAGAAACTGCTTTTGCAATACCTCCTGAACTGAGTGTGAGTGTTCCTGAGGGATTATTAAGTGGTAACATTGAAATTGAAGGAACTGCAGTTAGTGAAAAATCAGAAATTGAAAATGTATATTATAGATGGGACAAAACAGAATGGATCAACACCGATTTATCTTCTTTTAATGGTAATTTTAATTTTGAACTGGATACTTCTGAAATGACAAACGGAGAACATGAATTGGATATCAAAGTTGTTGATAGAGGAGCGAGTATGATTAAAACACTCAATCTTGAAATCCTAAATGATGAAAATCCTCCTTCCATCCAGATAATATCACCCGAAGAAGGTGATACCTTAGAAAGTATAGCTATTCTGGAAGTCGAAGCTACAGATGATAACCAAATTTCAGAAGTTGATTATCGAGTAAACCAAGGAGATTGGAGAAAAATGTATTACAATGAAGGAGACTCCTATATTGCTAGTTGGAATACACAAGAAGCAGGGGCTGGTAATGGAGATCATCAGATATCATTCAGAGCTATAGATATGAATTCTAATGAGATAAGTCAAACAATAGAGATTACTGTTCTCAATGAAGAAGATATTACTTATCCATACTTAAAAATCAACGAACCTAAAGAGGAAATTTACAATAATAGAGTGAATATTAATGTAAAATCATCTGATCCTGATGGGATTGAAAAGGTCCAATATCGTGTTGATAATGGCACTTGGAGAGATATGTCACTAGAAGGAAATGAGATTTTCACTGACACCTGGACACCAACTTGGGACGGATGGCATTGGTTAGATGTTAGAACAGTTGATAACCAAGAATATGAGACCTTCCAAGGAATTCGATTTGAGACCGATAGTACTCCTCCATCACTAATCCTAGATTCCTTCTCAAATGATATTACTGCAATAGCTGAATTCGATCTCCAAGTTTATGATTATAGTAGTCTTCAGACACTAAAATATAGAATCAAACCATATGGTTCAATTTGGCAAGATTGGAATGAACTAGAACCAAGTGGAGAACAGGTTGCATTCGGTTGGGATTCAACAAAGTATGAAGATGGAGAATGTCTGTTAGAAATAGAATGTACAGATGAGTGGGGTGGAGTAAGCACATTATATCGGAACCTAGATGTGAAGAATCAAGATTTAGTTTATTCAATTCCTCCTTCAAATATTGAGACTAATACAGTTACAAAAATAACATCAATAGTTGATTATGAAAACCCAATTAGTGTTAATATGATAGTAGCTAAAATTGATGCAGATGTTTTGGCTGAAGGACAGAAAATACCAATGAAAAAAGATGGTAATTATTATATTGGTGAATTATACTTTGAGAATTCAGGAAATTATGTTTATAGCATAGAAGTTGATACAGGTCATGGAAAATTAACTTCGTATGAGCAGAATATAATTGTTTCTGATAAACAAATGGTTACTTCCTCAGGTGAAGAAAATAATTCTCTGATGAGTCCTAATATTGTGCCTGTAATTGTTATTTTAGTAGTTGTGGCATTCCAAAGAAAACGCTTATTTTCTAGATAGGACTTTTGATATACACAAACCCAAATCAGTTGGTAAAAAACCAGCCCCATATTCTTCGTAACATAGTTCTCCTGCCCTTCCTAATACATATGCACCTAAACGTCCTGCTTCGAATGATGACAAACCTTTAGCCATTAAACCTCCACAGAGTCCGGACAATAAGTCTCCAGTTCCTCCTACTGCCATTCTAGGATGTCCTGTAGTATTTATCTTAAAAGAAATCCCATTTGTGATAAAATCTCTTTCACCTTTTAATAATAAAGATATATGGTTAAAACTTGCAAATTTCATTAAACCAGATCTATTATTCTCGACCTTTAACCGTGCCAATTCCCCTGAATGAGGCGTGAGTAAGATATTATTTTTTCTAAAACTATAGATATCTATTGCATCAGCATCGATTACTACATTTTCAAAATTATCTATTATACCCTGAACGGCTTCAATAGAATCCTCGTGTTTACCCATGCCAGGACCTATAACAACACTATCAAATTTATTTCCACCTATTGATGCTAAAACCTCTTTATTAATCCTATTTCCTTCCAATTTATGTACTATAAGTTCAGGTGCAAATGAAGAAACTTGTTCATATGAAACTTCTGGGACAAAAACATGAACCAAATCCACTCCACTTCTGTACGCACCAATAGCTGCTAGAGCAGGCGCCCCTGAATATTCTCCACCTCCTACTATTGCCACTTTACCATTTTGACCCTTGTACTTCTTTGAATCAAATTTAGGAAATAACAATAATTCCCCCGGTCCTGTTAATTCATCAATATCAGAAGGAAAACCTACGTCAACAACAATAATTTCTCCACAATTAGTTTGGTTCATCCCTATTTTTTTCTCATGGAAAGTGATGGTTTGTGAAGGTTTCACAGATTTAGGCGTCCCAAACCCTGATGGAACATCAACAGATATTACATTTTCAAACTGATCGACTTTTCCTATTATTTCTTTGTAAGGTGGACGTGGTTGACCAATTATGCCAGATCCTAATAAACAATCAACTATTATTACTGATTTCTCGCCGAAATCACTCAGCTTTGTAATTTTCTTTATATTCCCATTATAATTATCTAAGGCTCTCTTAGACGTTTCTGTTTTAGGTTCTTTTACATAATATACTTCTACATCAAATCCTTCATCTTTTAAAATTCCTGCAGCCACAAAACCATCACCTCCATTATTACCATGCCCACAAATGAATTTTAGTGGAATTGTGTGCTCTATATTCTCAGATATGTGTTTAGCTACTTGAACTCCTGCATTCGTCATCAATTCAAAAAAATCAAGGCCATAATACTCTGCATTAATGTCTAAAATCTGGAACTCTACTAATTTTCTCATATAACTGTTAACTGATAAATAAAGAATAAAAAGAAAGCAAACAGTAGTGAACCACTTAGTCTATTTAATGGAATACGAATTAAACCGAAAGTAACCAAAGTTAAGATAATCAGTAATGGGAGAGTTTGCTCAACAACAAAATCTTGGACTGCTATAGGATTAATTAGTGACAATATACCCATAACTAGAAAGATATTTGCTATATTCGATCCAATAACATTTCCTACAGCTATTTCTTTATGTCCCATCCTTGCGGCAGATATAGTTCCTGCTAATTCTGGTAAACTAGTTCCTACTGCTACAACACTCAAACCAATTACAATTTCAGGAATGCCAATTGCTATCGCAATCTCCACTGCTGAATCAACTGTTAATTGAGCTCCAATCAGCAATGCAATAAGACCTCCTAACAAGTAAATATACGATGTCTTAGAATCATCAGAATTGACTTCATCTCCTTTTGTTCTATTGTAAAGCCAAAAAATATAAATTATGTAAAGTGAGAAAAATACGCCACCCTCAAATTGAGATATTGATTTATCCATTGCAAAGAAATATAACATCAATACAGCCAATAGCATTACATAACTGTCATTATTTGCATCTTTATCTGGCAAAATATCAGTTTTAAGGACATAATAAAAAATGAAGGTCGAGACGGATAATACTAAACCTATATTTGATATATTAGAACCAACAATATTGCCTAATGCTAGGTCGTTGTAATTATTTATTGATGATATGATTGAAACTAGCAACTCAGGTAAACTAGTCCCAAAAGCAACAATGGTGACGCCTACAACATGTGGTGAAATTCCTTTTTCCTCAGCAAAAGATGCTGAATTTTCAATAAAGTAGTCAGCTCCTTTAGTTAACAAAATAAATCCTACAATCAAAAGTAAGACTGCTAAAATTAAACTCATCTGAGGCTCTCCATGTGATTTATTCTCTTTTGTATTAATTCTGATTTTCCTATATCATGCCTAGTAAATAAATTCTTACCAGAAACAAATGATAAACCAGTTTCACATTTTTCTTCAGCCTCCTTGATAGACTTCCCTGTAGAAACAATTGCAGCCGCTCTAGAACTTGTTGTAGTTATAATTCCATCTTTATTCAAATTTACTGCAGCATAATAGAGATCTGAATATTTACTATAAGAATCATCAACAATCAGAGTCGCATCTTTTGCTGGATTACTTCCATATCCTTTTGGAACCACGTACTTACACACTGAAGCATAATTGCTAAAATTTACAGAAGTCAAATTACCTTCTACAATATCATTACATATTGAAGCCAAATCTGTTTTTAACAAAGATAAAAGATTCATCGCCTCAGGGTCGCCAAAACGTGCATTATATTCTATCAATTTAACTCCATTAGCTGTTGCCATAAACCCACCATAAAGAATTCCTCGATATGGTTCACCAGTATGATCAAACAAAGCTTGGGCAACTCGTTCATTTATCTCTCTTGCCTCCGAAATTTCAGTATCATTTAAGAATGGTAGGGAATGGTTACTATCTGAATAACACCCCATACCTCCTGTATTTGGCCCAACGTCTCCATCATATGCTCTTTTGTGATCCTGTATAGCAGGCATATGAGCTAGATTTTTACCATCACAAAAACTCATTAATGAAAATTCTTCCCCTATTAATTTTTCCTCAATAACAAATATACCTTTCCGAGAAATAATGTCTTTACAATAACCTAGCCCCTCATCTATATTATCCAAATGTTCCCCTGATACTTTAACGCCTTTACCACCCATCAAACCATCAAATTTGACTACATAATTTTCTGACAACAACTCAATAAATTCTTTTACACCTCCCATACTATCAAACCGTTTGTACAAAGGAGATGAATCTATGTTATATTTAGTCAATAAATCTCTGGTGAAACCTTTGCTAGTTTCTATTTGCGCTAAAATCCTAAGAGGGCCTACAACAGGAAATCCTTTTTTCCAGAACAAATCTGAAAAACCATGCGCTAGAGGATCCTCAGGTCCAATAACTACACAATCAATTCTATTTTCTACAGAAAAATCGATTATTTTTTTTTGCTCATTCACAAAATTATTAACAGGTAATGTCTTTTCAGAAATTGATATCAATCCAGGGTTAGAATTTGTTATAATTGAAAAAACAGTTGCCCCTGATTGTGACAATTTCTCACCTATTATATGCTCTCGAGCACCGCTTCCCATAACTAAAAAATTCATTAATCCACCAAATCAGATATTTTAATTAAACTTCTATAATCCAAATTAAAAGGATTTATCTTTTCTTCAGCACCTTCTTCTCTATCGACAACAACCATCACCTGAATAACTTCCACTCCTTCATCTACTAACGATTTAATCGATTCAACGTTAGAGCCACCTGTTGTTGCTACATCATCAACAAGAATTGCTTTACCCTCACTTGGCCCTTCAATACGTGAGCCGGTCCCATGTTCACGAGCCGTCTTTCGTATCATTGAATAAGGAATTCCTGTTTCTAAGGAAAGTGCTACTGCTAAAGGAACAGCTCCTAATTCCATACCTGCTATGAAATCTACTTCATCTGATATGTGTTTAGCGAATTCTTTTGCTATACAGCCTAAAATATCAGGATCAGTAGATGCCAATTTCATATCTACATAAAACTTGGATTTCTTACCTGATGTCAAAGTAAAATCTCCAAATTTTACAGCTTGACAATCTAACAATTTTTGCTTTAAGATATCCAATGAGGAAGGGCCCTGCATATCTCGTTATAGAATGCCTTAAAAAATTAGTATCCCTAATTAAAAACCTTAATAGCAGATGGTAAAACCTTGATATCTATTGGAGTTGTCCCCAAATTTTCTCCATCAATATTTATTGAAGTTGGTTCATCTGTCTCAATACGTAATGTCTTGAATCTATAAAATTCTACATTAGGATTCCATACATGGGAACCTTGAGCTTTTAATTGATTAAATAACTTGAGAATTTTGAATCTACCGATATGATAAATTATACCAAGATCCATCTTTCCATCATCAATCTGAGCTTTTGGTGCCAACCTAAGTCTATCACCACCTGTGCATGTATTTTGTATCAAAAGTAAAACAAAATCCGACTCAATGAGATGTCCATCGATGAAACATTTGGCTTTCCTTACTTTACCTCTTATAATACTAAGAAGGACACCAATATCATACCTTAAGGGTCCAAGGAAGCGCATTTTTTCTGCTAGGATGTTAGAATCTACACCCAGCCCCCATCCTACAAGATTATGAGAATATCTTAATACTTCCTTATCATCCTCTAAAAAACGAGTTTCAGCAATATCCATCAACCTTACTCTTCCTTTAGTAATTCTCTCGACAGCATCCATGTAATCTGATATTTCCATATCATTAGCTTGACTATTTCCAGTTCCTGCAGGAACAATAGCTAATGGAATATTGGGAGCCTCTTCTGTACGACTCATAAAACCAGATATGACTTCACAAAAGGTTCCGTCACCTCCAACAGTGACTATTGTATCACCATCATTCAAATCTATATTTCTTGCAATTTCTATTGCATGTTCAGGTCTTTCAGTAACATATAATACAACTTCTATTTTGGAATTAGTTAATTCCTCTTTGACAAAATTGCCTACAGTAATTCCTTTTTTCTTTCCCGAATAAGGATTAACAATGACATGTGCTTTAGTTACATTATACTGCTCTTTGAATTGTAAATTAGAAAAATGAGAGACTTTATTAGGAGGTGAAAAATATTTGCTACCGAAGAAACCTCTTTGCACTTCTGGCTCTTCAAATATTACTTTCTCAGGGCCTTCAACCATTACAAAACTATTGTATTAACCTTTATAAGGTAGCTTCTGTCGAGACAAATACGGGAATGTGGCGAAAGCTGAACCCTAGAAGTGAGGAATCGCGATGAGTAAATCATTATACAACTACGTAAGAGACCAATGGAAATCTCCATCTGGTGATGTAAAAAAATTACACAAAACAAGGCTAGTGCAGTATCGTGGAGAAGACGCTACTACTAAAATTGAAAGACCAACCAGAATTGATAGAGCAAGGGCCTTGGGTTATAGGGCAAAACAAGGATATGTTTTAGCACGTACTAGAATAAGAAGAGGAGGTATGCGAAAGCATGCTATAACTTCTGGCCGTAGAGCAAAGCGTGCGGGTATATCTAAAATAACAATGGGGAAAAATTTGCAAATGATTGCAGAAGAAAGAACTTCTAAAAAATATCCAAACTTAGAGATATTAAATTCATATTGGGTTGCAGAAGATGGACGTTACAAATGGTATGAAATGATAATGGTTGATCCAAACCATCCAGTCATAATGGCTGATCCAAAAATAAACTGGATTTGTAATAGAGCTCAAAAAGGAAGAGTTCATAGAGCTTTAACATCTGCAGGGAAAAAATCTAGAGGATTGATGAATAAAGGTAAGGGTGCTGAAAAATTAAGGCCAAGTCGCCGTAAGCACATGGTAAGAACCAAACAGAGCCGCACACCACACCCTCCAAGAAAAACCTAAGGAAGTTGATAAAATCGCCTACAATCGTAAAAATCCATTCATGGCCACTGTAGTGGATGCACACTGCATATCTGAAGGTTCATACAAAGAAACAAACCACTATGCAGTATCCATAAGAGGAAGTGGAATCAGGTACAAACCTGGAGACTCTATGGGTTTTTATCCTAGTAATGATGAGGACTTAGCAAAACAAACACTAAGAGCTATTGGCGCAAAAAAGAACGTTATTGTTGAAACTAAAGAAACTGGGAAAATAGAACTTTTTGATGCATTACTGAATCGGTTCACAATTCATAGAGCTGGAAAGAAATTTTTAAGCGCAGTAGTTTCTAAAATGAAAAAAGGAAAAGAGAAAGACGAATTAACCAAAATACTAGAAGATCGTGATAAGACTGAAAAATATTTGTTCACAAGAGACTGTATAGATATTCTAAATGAACATCTGGTTCATTTTGAACCACAGGAATTCATAGATACTTTATCGCCTATAACTCCAAGATTGTATTCTATTAGTTCTTCACCTAAATTACATCCTGGTGAAATACATTTAACTATTGCAATAGTAAAATACAATAATTTTGATAGAGATAGATACGGTTTAGCAACAGGTCACTTAGCAAAAGAAGTAGATGTAAATAAAACAAATATTCCCGTCTATGTACAACCAACAAAAGAATTTATTCTTCCAAAGGATAAATCTAAAGATATTATTATGGTTGGGCCTGGAACTGGTATTGCACCATTTAGAGCATTTATTGAACACCGGAAAGCTACTGAAGCAACAGGAAGAAATTGGTTATTCTTCGGTGAAGTAAATCAAGATTCTACCTTCTTTTACAACGATGAATGGGCTGAATACATGAAAGGTGGAAACTTAGACAAACTAACTACTGCATTTTCCAGAGATCAAGAAGATAAAATATACGTGCAACATAGATTACTAAGTAATGCTAAGGAAATATGGGAATGGTTAGACAATGGTGCTTATTTCTATGTTTGTGGTGACAAACAATACATGGCTAAAGATGTTCATAAAGCCTTAATAGAAATTGCTGAGAAAGAAGGTAAAATGAAAAAGAAAGATGCTGAGAATTACATTAATCAAACATTAATGAAAGATGAACATAGATATCTCAGAGACATTTACTGATTTTTTTCTTTTCTTCGTCCATTTAATCATTCAAAAGATGTTCATCCTGTTTGGAACAAACCAATAGAGAAGACCAAATAATCTCCTCATAATTATCTACAACTAATCCTTTTCCTTTCCACCCTGCTGAATTATTTCACCAGTTTGTGAATCATAAGTATTACCAGTTACTGGATCATATCTAAAACCAGATTGTTTACTTGGAATCTGATTAGTGGAAGAAGTACCTGTATCATAATCATCAAAATAATCACCACCATCACCTAAGCGACTGTAAGCAAATATTCCAAGGCCTGCAACAGTTAAAACACCTAATGGAATCCAAATCAAAGGTTGATTAATTAATGAATCTTCTTCTTCTTCTTCCACCTCAATAATTTCTATCTCTTCCTCTACAGCAACCGTAACTTCTGCGGAAACGCGATTATCTAATTCATTAAACTCATCAATTATATTATCAGGATCAATCACTGCTTCGATGTAATAAAGTCCAGGTTCAGTGGGTTTCCAATAGAAAACTCTCACTTCCTCACCATTGACACGTCCCAAAGGTTTTGTTTGATATATATCAACTAATTCACCATCAATAAAGAGAGAAATTTCAGCTCCAATACACTCTTCTGAAGAGTTATCAAAAGAAATACCAAATGGACATTCACAACAAATTTCAGGACCGAAATTTATAGCACTAATTTCTATCTCCAAAGTTTGATTCAAATATATCATACTTGGAATGTCTCCCATCTCGACAGATAATTGGAAATTTCGTGGTTTAACATTGATTGATAAATTTATTTTATTATCTGTTAAATTCAAATCTTCAAAGTCGCTGTTTGTTATCACTGCCTCTATTGTAATATTGTGAAGACCATCCATTGTTGTTGTCCTCCAGAAGACAGTTACAAATCGAATTTCTTCATAAGCTAAATTTTCTTGGGGAACATTGTAGATTGCATTACCTTCAAAATCATAAGTCTGTACTTCAGGTGAAGTGGAATTATCCAAGTAAACCAATAAATGGAATGATGGAATTTTAGCCATATTATTCCTTACCTGAACAACCATTTCAACATTATCTCCACGAAATACAGTATCAACAGCATCAACAGATACTAAGGTCAAATCATAGTCCGGAGCGGCTACGTTGATTAGCATAGATTTTACATTATTAGAATCATCTAATTCTTCAATCTCCTTCGCTGAATCTGCATGCCCTGCTACGCTTGGTTGCTGCTCATCCCAAGTATATTCACCCGTAATATTGTAAAATTCCCCTTCATTCAAATTTAGAATCCAAGAATCAATAACTTCTCCATCAATTCTCAACTCAATAGGGCAATTAGTGATATCCTGTGCTCCTTTGTTAAAGGCTGTAATTATTATATCCGAAGGCATACCTCTAACAGCTTGACCTACTACTGAAATCTCATGGATGGTGATATCTGGTTTAGATTCTAGAACGACTAAGCTAAAAGTAAAATTATTATCTTCTTCATCCCATTCTTCAATTTCATTCAAAGGGTCAATTCTTATAATAATTGTATGGTTACCGATAATCTCTGTACCAGAACCTGCATCCCATGTTACAGTAGCTGGTTCAGTTGCAGATACTATCTCTTCTCCTACCCTTGTAGCATTATCCATATTACTAATGATACTATAACCAATTAGTGACTCAGCACCTCCCTCTGGTATATCATAAAACCCTACACGTACATTCTCAGCTCCAACAACATAATCATCATTAAAAATATGAACTGTTAATTTAACAGAATGTTGGTCAAATACATCTTCCAACCAAGTGTCATCAGGATTTATTGTAATATTACGAGATTCATCTAAGGTTAACTCAGGTGTGTGTGCTCTGACTTGAACTGTAGCCTCATAAGTGTTGTCATCTTCCACAAATTCATCAATATCGTCATCAGAATCTAGAACAATCGTAATCGTAAATTCTCCTATTCCATCAGGTTGCCATGTTATATTGTACTGACCAGAATCACCAGCCCCAATTATAGTTCTAACTTGGGGATTAGAAATTGTATTTGTTTGACCATCAAGTGTTTGACGAAATTCAATATTGAAATTTGTACAATCATCACGGCCATTATTATCAAAAAGAACTAAAATATCAACTGAATCTCCCTCTGCGGGATTTTCAGGTGTAAACATGATATTCAATTCCGCAGGTAGTGGTCTAAGATTTGCTAGAGGACCAGGAGGCACAGGATATATGGTATATTCATATACGATTTTGTTATTATCTTCATCTGTTTCAATAATCTCGTCATCATAGTCCACAGAGATAGTCAAGACACGATCGCCAAATCCGCCGCACTCACTTGCACCACAAGTAATATCAATTATCGCAATCCTTTCATTACCAATAACTGGCTCAGTTTGTTCATGGATAGGAATACATTCATCTTCTGGATCACATTCAGAGGTACTATTCCATACAATAATTTTTACATCAGTAGCAGGATTTATAGGATCATGATTGACAACTTCGAAATATATTTCTAATTCTTCTCCTTGAAGAGGAAAATCTGGTGAAAACGTAAAATTAACTGGTTCTAGGTCTATAGCTTCGGCATCTCCTGTAAATAAGAACAGAACCAATACAGCCCCAAAAACGGTCACAATTGCACTCGTCAACCTTTTCATTGTTATTACCGTTATAGTTTTGTTATATAAAAGAATGCCAAAAAAGTTTGGAAAAAAGAAACGCAGAGTTTATAATGGGCAGTTTTTGCGAACACATGGACCCAGTAAGTGTGCTTGACTACAGATACGGCACAGAGCAAATGAGAACTATATTTCGTGCTAATTCATATTTACAAGCATTACTGGAAGTAGAAGCGACACTTGCCGAAGTACAAGAAGAGAAAGATATAATTCCTAAAGGAACCTCTTCCCAAATCCGTAATGGAATCAGTGCAGTAAAACGTGAAAGAGTAGAAGAAATAGAATCTCAAATAAATCATGATGTCATGGCTGTTGTCAAAGCTCTCGAAGAACAATCTGGTGATGCAGGGAAATGGATTCATTTTGGAGCAACCAGTTATGATATAGTAGATACTGCAAGAGCTTTACAGCATAAAAGTGCTATTACGTTATTGGAAGTTGCAATTGATAAATTAATAAATTCTTTAGCTCATTTAGCAAAAGAACATAAAAAAACAGTTATGTTAGGCAGAACACATGGCCAATGGGCAACACCAATTACTTTCGGCCTAAAAATGGCTGTTTTTACATCTGAACTGAAGAGACACAGAGATAGACTTATTGAATTAAAACCTAGAATATTAACAGGGAAATTTCTGGGTGCTGTAGGTTCTGGAGCTGCAATGGCACCACATACTCTAGAAGTTCAAAGTGCTATTTGCAAAAAATTAAGTCTCAATGAACCATTAGCTACAACACAAATACTCGGTCGAGATCGAATTGCAGAGTTGATAGCTTGGGGTTCTAATCTAGCAGTAAGTTTAGAAAAATTCACTACAGAAGTACGTAACCTACAAAGAAGTGATATTGGTGAAGTAGCTGAAGCCTTTGATCGTGAAAAACAGGTTGGATCTTCTACTATGGCTCAAAAAAAGAACCCAATTACATCTGAGAATATTGGCGGATTAGCAAGAGTTGTTAGATCTATGCTCTATACTTCTTATGAGAATAATTTGCAGTGGCATGAAAGGGATTTAGCCAATTCCAGTGCAGAGAGAATAATTTTGCCTCAATTCTACATATTATTAGAATATATTTTAGTCAAATCTGACAATGTTTTCTCAAACCTCTATGTTAATAAAAAAAGGATGAAAGAAAATCTAGACAATGCTGGTGGTTTACCTATGGCAGAGGCTTTTGTTATCGCACTAGGAAAAACAGATTTAGGAAGACAAGAAGCCCATGAACTCGTCAGAACTATCACAATGGAAGCTGAGAAGTCAAATATATCATTTTCTCAAGCAATAGAAGAGAATAAAGAAGTTTTAAATTATTTAAATCAGAAAGAAATAAGTTATTGTTTAGATCCTCAAAATTACACGGGCCACTCTGAAGAAATCATTGACAAAGTTTTGGGTTCATTATAATGCAAGGATTTGCAATAAGCAATTTAACGAATAAGAATCTTAAACAAAAAGCAAACAAAATTGTACTTGATTTAGTCAAAAAAGGGCTAAAAGTAAAATACAAAATCTTTGGGAAATATATATATTTAGAATCAAAAAATGAAATAACTCAAAAAAATTTGAATAAAAATATCTATCATGCAAAAATGAGCACAGATAAAAAAGATGAGATTTTCACATCTATAAGTGGGTTAATAGACGGTACAAAAGAACCTGCAGATTTTGCAGTAAGAGTCAATCGAAAAGGTGAACATAAATACACTTCAACTGAATTAGCTAAAGAAGTAGCCGGGGCTGCATTTGAAGAATGGCCAAATATTAAAGTAAATCTAGACAAACCCTCATTAGAAATTAATATTCAAATTATTAATAATCGGAGTATTATATACTTAAGAAACTAATGGACATTACAATAGTTGGAGCTGGCGCATTGGGGAATATGCTTGCCACTAAACTTTCGAGGAATAACAAAGTAAAGTTAATAGTAAAGTCAAAGCATACTGGATTGATTGAAAACCAAGAAATACTATTCAGAGATATTGAAGGAAATATTATAAAATCTAAAATTAAGATAGGGACGAATATAGAAAATTGTGATTTAATTATATTATGTGTAAAAAGTTATGATGCAGAAATATTAATACAAGAATTATCTAGATTAGATACTCCAATATTATTATGCCAAAATGGTTTGAAAATTATGAATTATGCTTTAAAGAATATAGATGAGAAAAGAATATCATATCTAGTAACTGGTAACGGAATTTCTAAGATAAAAACAGGCATATCTGAACATAAAGGTCTAGGATTTACTTATTTAGGGAATTTATCTAAATCAAAATCAAATCTCTTGCATAGCATATCTAATAATCTAAAAGAACAAGATATGGATTGTAGTATTGTAGAAAATATAGAAGAATTTGTATGGCTAAAAACAGTAATCAATAGTGCAATAAACCCAATAGCTACACTGGCTGAAGTAAAAAATGGAAAACTAGGGAATCCAGAACTTAATGATGAAGTAAAGAAATTGTGTGAAGAGAGTAGTAATATTGCATCATCCAACGGCATTACATTACCATTAGATCCTTGGAGAGAAATAAACAAGATAATTGAAAAAACCGCTGATAACAAGTGTAGTATGTTACAGGACTTAGAAAACAATCAACAAACTGAAATTGATGCAATCAATGGAGAATTGATTAGAATAGGAAAGAAACTCTCCATAAATACAATTTATAATCAGCAAATTTTTTCAGAGATAGAAAAATTATCAGTCTATTCCTAATGCTTTATTTGTCTTCAAAATAGATTTCATATTATCTGCTTCCAGATTAAACATTGCTCTTATAGCATCAATATTTTCAGGTATCACGTCAGATTCTTGATGTATAGCTTGGTAATAATACAATTTCTTTCCAAATGCATGAACTCCATCTTTCCAGACTGCAATTTGATTTAAGTCCCCTCGAGTATACAATGCGTCACGAGCTAATTCCATTATCTCTGCTGTACCTGGTAAATTACGTATTTTATTACCATCTGAATTCAAAAATCCTTCTAATAAATTTACACGAGGTGTTGAATCCCACATAGATAATATCTCATCAACATCAGGTTCATTATCTAATTCAGCTATAATACAATGAACATGCATAATAGTTGTAGGTACTTTAACTGCCATAGTTTGTATGTTTATACCCTCAATAACTGTTTGAACATCAGGGCCATGGTGACTCGGAACTGAAAGAACTGGTTCTATTGAATTCAGGGGGCCTCTATCACTATCTTTAGGATCTCCACTTCTTCTAACCATAACTGCTTGGACATTATCAATACCATACTTCTGAAGTACTGGAAATAACGTCCTTGCAAGCCCTGTTGTATTGCAGGAAACAACTCTGACAAAATCTTCATTTATAGATGAAGAATAATTTGTTAGAGCGTTAAAACTTACACCGATAGGTGCATGTTTTTCACCACCTTGCCAGATAGCCTTAGTACCTGCTTTTTTGTACATTTCCATATTATTTACACCTAATTTTCCAGGTGTACAATCTATGATAACATCCGAAATTTTGACTAAGTCTTCTGTCACACCAGAAACTTCCACGCCTTTTTCCTCAAAGAACGGTATTTTTGATTTTGTAGAAGCAAAAACTGGAAAACCAGCATCGAGAGCTCCTCTTAATTCATATGTTGGTTTTGTTTTAACTATACCAACTATTTCCATGTCATCTTGAAGTGTAACAGCTTCAGCAACACGCTTTCCAATCGTGCCATAGCCATTGATCCCAACCTTAATCATATTTCTTTATTTGATAGTGCTATTTAACTAATTTTCTTTATCATCACTCATTTTTTTTCTGAGCTGTTCAACAGAAACCGAAATTTTCTTTTCAGGAATGGATTCTGCGCCTTGGGTAAATTCTTCAACCTCTTCAACTTCCTCATTAAAATCACCAACGTCTTCAATATCTGATGAATCATCATCAAAAACTTCAACCGCTGACTCAGCGACATCCTCTTCTCCAATATTTTTAGAAATAGCATAATCTCCATCACTACCTTGTCCCACAGCAATATCCCCGCTTTCGATATCCTCTGCCAATTGCATGCGCTTTTCTGAACTAGCATCATCCACTATTTCCTCTAACAATTCCTCTGGTGAAAGCTCCTCCTCCACTTCTGGAAATTCCTCATCTTCTGTCTCAATAAGTTCATCTAAATCTAATTCAACTTCCTCATTATACAAGAATTCTGGCATTTCAGGAGCTACCGCACCTGGTGTAGCTATTGCATCATAAAATTCAAAAGCCGTCCTCTCAACCTCTTCCACAAATTCTTCTAAATCTTCTTCCCCTATTCTAGAATAGATAGTAGCCATTCTATCTGCAATGAATGCAAAGTAATTCGGTGCAACTTCAAATGCTTTTTCAGTCCATGTAAATGGAATCCATGCCATAACTTGCTTATTTTTAGGATCTACTGTTATTTTTAATTGAGGACCAGGATAAATTATACCACCGCAGGAAACATCATAATTATTCATATATGCTAAAACTTTGTACACATCTTCTTGTTTTGGTGTTTCAGTTAAATTATATTTGGCCTCAAAATAGAAATTGACTTTCTTATAATTCATGAAAATTTCAGGCCTTCCTGAACCCTGAACAGGATTGGTCTTAGTGTCTGATTCAGCAAAAAGTGAACCCATTATTGAATCGCTCCAGCCTTGCCTTACTTGTTCTGGTGCATCATATTTCAATACTACATCTTTATTTTTAGATCTAAACTCACGAAGTGATTTAGCATGTGCACTTAATTTTAATCCTGATGCCATCTCACAGAGAATCCATAGAGCATAAATATCTGTCATCTTTTGTGTCTGTACAAGTACTGTTTCTTCATAATATGATTGGTACTCATCTAAAAACTCTCTCCACAAAGGGGGCAATTCTCTGTAAGAACGATTTCTACTCCAAGTTTTAGCTTCGATAAGTGCTTCTCTATTAATTAAACGCTGCTCTTTACGAGTAGCCTTAGCAGTAGGTATTAATTCTGCTAATTTCCCATCACCTAAGACCTGTTTATGGAATTTACATGCCATATCTAACTTATCCAATTGCTCCTTAACTGAATCATTAGGGGGCTGATATTCTTTGCCATAAATTGCAGACCAAGCTTTCTTTTCCCTTTCTCTTCTATCCATTTCATCTCTAAAAAAGATAGCTTCAATGAAAACTTCCATATGGAATTTTACAAGAAGGATGTTAGTGGGTGTACTCCATCTCCTCTTTCGGATATCTGTTACATGAGCAGTAGCATATTCTGTACCTTTTTGAGCACGAGCAAGAGCCGTTTTTTGCCACCTTACTGCACCCCTTATCTGGGATTTCATAGTCTTTCTTTCAACTTCTACTTTGTAAGTGTAAGCTCCTTTTCGGATATCATTTGTAACTTTCAACAATTTTCCAGAAAATTCTAATAATTGTTCAATATTAAGTAATATTTTCTCCTCTTCAATTGATGATGTCCCACCAGGATACATGTCTTCGGGCGGATCATCGGCTCCAGAATTCTTAACCAAATCAGGAATATGAACATCTCGTAATTCTTTGAAGCTCTCATAATCTAACATCTTAGGAGCTATCACAACTTCTAGCTTGTTTGAAACCGAACTTCCATCTTTACTGTGCAAACTTATAGTGTTAGTTCCAATATAGTCTGGCACTACAAACTGTAGAGAATGTGTTGTATTTGATCTAACTGGAGGTAATGAATCAACTTTAGCACTACCTACTCTGATATGCACATCTTCTAATGCCTTGAAAGCATTAACATTCAACATAACTGATTCACCCTCAGTCAAATTCTCAGAATGACCCTCTGGTAATCTGAGATCTATAGTTGCATCTGGTAAACTCATATCAACCGAATACGCTTAAACCTGGTGAATCAACCATTTTCTCTAAGGTATTGCTTATGCCGTGGTCTTGACCAAGAACTTCTTGAGCTTTTAGCATTAAACATTTTAGCTCATTTCTTTCCAATCCTTCCAATGCAGGCATTATATTGGATTTAATTACATCCTCTAATGCTCTATCTAAATCATATTGCCCTCGAGAATTAAAGACAGTCAACATTGAATCTATAATTACTGCAGGACCAATCTTTCTATAAGTTCTAACACCTCTTGCAATTTCATCATCTCTAGATTGAGGTAACTCTTCTTCCTCCAAGAAATTCATAAATTTATTGAATGCTTTGAACATTGTCCCATCATCATCATAAAAGTCAAACATTTCTTTGGCATACCAATCCTCCTCTTCACTGTCCTCAGGCCTATCAGGTGCAATTCCCAACTTATTCAGTTTATTGAACACAAATATAGGCATACGTCTGTACTCATCATCTCTATCAGGAAGACCAATTTCAACGAAAGCAAATCTTCTCATTAAAGCGTGACCCACATTGAAAAGAGTATTCTTATCTTGAGTATTCATAGTTCCAATTATTCTGAATTCTGGTGGCATCATAAACGGAGCCCCGCCAGTCTCTTTTGCTGTAAGAAGTGCTTGCTTGTCCCTGTACTCAAACACCGTAAATAATTTACCAAAAGCTTCATCGATATTTGCTCTATTAAACTCATCGATTACTAAATAATGAGGTTTGCCATCCTCTTGCATTGTTTTTTCACAACTCTTTGCAGCATCTGCAACATAACCATCTTTGAAAAAATAACCTCCTGAATCATCTGGTGAGATACCACCAATAACTTCGAAATTAGACCATTCTGCATTTGCAGTTACAATGGTGTAATTAGGAATAGGACTGCCGTCTTTTCCCTCTTTGACTCCACATATTTGACTCAGCAAAAGATTAGCTAATGCTGTTTTACCAGTACCTGGATCTCCATACAACATTATGTTTCTACCAGATTTAAGGTGTGTTACTGTCTGATTAATAGTATCTTCAGTCGTTGAATAATATTTTGATAATTCTTCATAGTCAACATTGTAATCGACTTTCATTGCTTTTCGAATCTTTGGAGATTCAGCTAATTCTTCTTTCAAATCCTTTTCTAAATCATCTAAGTGAGAAAGATCAGCTCCATAATTTTCATCCTCTGTTGGCTTGATGTCTATTGTTGCTTCAGGAAATTCTGAAAGAAGCCTATCCATTGCATCTTCTAAACTAATTTCTTTAGGTGTTGATGATGATGGAGTTTCGTCAGATTTTGGCCCATCTTCTGCCTCAAAAGAAGAATCGAAGGGATCTGAGGAAGGGGGACTAGATAATTGCATTTCCATCATTTTATCTCTGAATTTCTCTGCACCAAATTGCCAACCATACCATATAGCACCTCCAGAAACTATGAGTGGAATTAGAAACATAGCCCATTCTTCACTCGATTCAGGAGATGAAATATCTGAACCTGAAAGTAAAGCAGGAGCAATCATTGTTGCGAATAAAGTGCCTATTCCTGCTACAAATAATCCAAAATAAGCAAACCCTTCCATGCTTTCTTCGGATTTCCTTTTCCGGTAAAATAAGAATACACCCAAAAATGTAATAACCATAAACAAAACAGTAAGAATCCAGTCTCCCTGTTCAAAATAAAAATTAGCCCCATTACGTAATAAATTCCATAACAATACAATGTACTGGAATCCAAGACCAAACAATATGAAGAAGAAATATTTTGCTTCTTCCATATCTTTCAAACGAATTGTTTGAAGAATATAGGCTGCAATACCTATCAAAAGAGCTAAAACACCAAGCATTAAAACTAGCATTTCACCCGCTTGAAGATTAAGCATCACTGTTGCAGTTCCCATTGGTGGGTCTGCGGATGCACAAGCAGATTGAAGATCTGGGATTGTACTATCGTATGATCCAACTGCGTCACATGAAGCCCATGGTCCACGCACCCAATTATGGTGTATAGATCCAAATACTAATGAACCGGCTCCCACAAAGGAATAAATTGTACTCAGTGGAGCCTCTCCAATGTCTTTTCCAGTTACTGCATACAAAAATACGATATAAGATACAATAATTATTATTAGAGAAGACGTCGCTCCTAGAGATGAATAAAATCCATCTAGTGCACCTTTTGGATATGTCTCATTAATGAATGACTCACCTTCTGTAAGCTTTTCATCATTTGCGCTAGAATATCCACCGCCTACATAAACATAAATAATAAGCATCACAAAAACACACAGAATTAATGGAGCCATGATATTACTATCATTAATCCGTCTTGCTTGTATCATAATTAATAGAGCAAGGAGCGTAAGCAAACCAAAAACAGACTGAAATTGATGAGTATCTACTTTGAAATCGGATGTATCAAAATTATCTCCTTCACCGACACGACCCCCCGGTCCATTATTCAAAACCAACGGACATCCATCTTTATCTCCACGAACATCTATATCCGACCAACCTGGACACACAAGTGGGTTATTATCATCAGTCCAACCAAGTAAAGTCAACTGCGCTTTTTCTTCATCAGTTAACTCTTGTTCTATCTCGCTATTTGACTCTGGAGCCTCATCATTGTAATGTGGGATGTCTCCTGTTGTATAATACAAAATCAAACCTAAGAGGGCAACAGCAATCAAAAATTGTAAAGCTGGCAAGTAAAAACTAGGTTTAGTTTTGATTAAAGGTGGTTTAGAAGTTGCAGCAGGCTTACCTTCAGATTTAGAAACTGGTGTCTCCACTTGAGAAGGACCTGAATCCTTAGCTCCAGACAGATTTACACCGCAAATATTACAGAATGGTGCATTATCTTCAACATCTACAGCACAGACTGGGCACTTTTTCATTAATGGACAGTTAAGAGTATTGGTTAAAAGCTTTTGATTATGGCAAACGTTCTTAACAACCTTTTCAATGCGAAAATAATGTCTAATGATTTAATGACTCTAAGAGATTTAAGAGTCCAAACTTTAAAGGAAAGAAGAGAAGGAAGATTAACCAAACTTCCCTCTCATTTCTACAGAAGAGTATACCAATTAGAAGCAAATATTAGGATGTTTATAGAGGATTCAAAAGATAACCCACAAAAACTTGGGAAGGCAAACGCAGATGTAAGGAAATTTTTAGACATGAAATTAGAATTACACAAACATAGGGAAAGAAAGTTGACAGATTTAGCCAGAGAACGGATCAATGGCCAGAATCCTAATACAGATAATGTTCACAAAAATGAACAGGAATATCTCACATCACTCTGCGAAGTTATTGAAAATCATAGAAAGAAAACACTTCTGAGTAAAGATAATGGAGAAAGTGAAGAACCGGAAATTAAAGAAACAAAACTCGAAGAAAAAGTAGAAGAAGAAATTATCGAAGAAGAACCTGTAGAAGAAAAGAAAGAAATCGCAGACGAATATATAGAAGTAGAAGTTCTTGAAGATTTACCTACATTTACAGGAATGGATGCAAAAAATTATACTTTAAAAAATAACAAAAAAGAAATTATTCCAATATACAATGCCAAGATATTGAGTGATGCAGGAAAAGTAAAAATTATTACTGAGGTGAAGGCCTGACCTACAAAACCACCGATAAGGGCATATTAATTACAGACGAAAGATTAGCTGCACAAATATACAATAAAGGAAAAACAGGAACTACCCAGGAAAAAGGTAACCTGTTATTAAGGCCTGAAGAAGCATTATATTGCGATTATCGAGGTGATTTTGAGCTTTCAGATAACGAGAGAAAGAAATTCATGTCAAATAATTATACAGTTTACAGAGATCTAAAAGAACGTGGTTTAATAGTAAAAATTGATGATTTTGGCCTAAGAGTTTATGACCGAAAAACTGAAACTAAAGGACAAGCATCTGCAATTGTTTTGCCTAAAAATTTCGACGAAAAAATAGATTTTAGCAATATTTTTAATGAACTGGAAAAGGGACTTGAGAGAAGAGTCCAAATTGGAATAATAGATTCTGACAATGATGTAGTATATTATGTGATTAAAGGCATCAAATGGGATGAAACTAAACTAAAAGAAGGTCAAAAAAGTACAATTACAGACAAGGAAGTTCAAGAACTACTCGAGAAAGGATACCAAATAAATTCTGGATTAAAATTTGGAACACATTACAGAGTCTACAACTATGAGTCAAATCATGCCCCTTGGCTAATACACGTCATAAAAGAAGGAATTAATTGGTTAGATATTGCAAGAATGGTACGTGTAGGTCATGGTGTCAATAAGACAATAGTTTTAGCATACAAACAGAAATGGCTTAGTATTGAATGGATTAAACCTTGATAGTTGGACTCTACACCAAAGATTTTGCTTTACTTAACAATATCACAAATAAGATAAAAGATCAAAAAATTAAACTTCGCCACCTAGATAATCTTTCAAATTTAGGAAAGGATTTGCAAATAATTATTTCTAAAAGAAGAATTAAGAATTGTAAAATACCTCAAATACAACCTGAAAATTTGGACGTTCTAGAATTGAAATTAAGATGTAAACTATATACCTGTTCTGGTTTAGTAATAGGAATAGATCCTGGTGGCATGATTGGCCTATCTGCAATAGGTACTGGTAGAATATTGTTCATGAATACTTATGATAATCCTAATGATTTAGCCATAATTGTTAAATCTATATATTTAGAAATAGGGCTAAAAGCGATTAAGATTGGATTAGGGTCTCCACCTGAGAGAACAAGAATATTAGACGTACTCAAAGAATATTCAAGTATCATTCAATTAGTCAATGAGCAAAATAGTGGAAGTGGGAGTCATACTGAAGCTGCAACAATAATTGCTTTGCGCCAAGGTAAATATAATTTAGATGAAAAATACAGACCTAAGGATGGAGAAATATCATGGATTCAGAAGGAATCAAGAAGATTATCAAAAGGATTAGTTACAATAGACAAAGAACTTGCTCATGAAATACTAATTGGGGAAAAGACTATGGATGAAGCCATAAAAATTTACACAAAAAAAATGAAACTTCGGTAAATTAGGCACTTGATTGAGAATACTTATATAGACAAATAATAACAAGGAGATACGATATGGCATTACTAGAAGTTAAAGAGCTAAAAAGAGGCTTTGGATCCAAGACCTTTGGCACTCGAATTGAGGTTCTTAAGGGCGTTAATTTAGAAATAAAAAAGGGTGAACTAGTTGCGTTAATGGGACCGTCTGGATGTGGAAAATCTACCTTATTGAATATAATTGGAGGATTGCTAAAAGGAGATTCCGGAAAAATAAGTATTACTTCTCAAGAAAATAATTATAATTATGGAACTAAGAATCCTAATCGTGTTGTAGATGTAAGAAGAAATGGTGTAGGATGGATATTTCAAGATTTTCACTTAATCGAACATTTAACTGCTATAGACAACGTTGCATTATCACTTGAAATTTCAGGATTAACGGAGAGAGAAGCTGAGGAAAAAGCTAGATTAGCACTTACTAAAGTTGGTCTCAGGGATAGGATAGACTTTGGTGTAGAGCAACTTTCAGGAGGTCAACGTCAACGAGTTGCTGTTGCAAGAGCTATTGCTGGTTCTAGACCGCTACTATTAGCAGACGAGCCAACGGGAAATCTAGATATTGAGAGCGGAAATGATGTCATAAAATTGTTTAAGATGCTTACAAAATCTGAAAAAACCAATCTCAGTACTAATGGTTACACATGATCCTAATCTAGCCAGTCAAGCCGATCGTATGTTATTGTTAAAAGACGGACTTGTGGCTGCGAGTGATATAAAATCTGCATGGGGAATAGGAGGAAAGAAATGAAGAAAAGAATAATAAAATGGAAAAATAAATTCCGAGATCTTCCTGATAATTTAAGAATAGCTGGCCTTAGTTCATGGCGTGACAAGGAAAGAGGATTAGCTGTATTCGCAGGAGTTTTCCTCGCAAGTTTAGTAATTACTTTAGTATTAGTATACGGAGTTGGGCTTTCACAAGCTTTCTTAGAAGAATCATTAGAACAAACAGTTTTTGATTCAAAAATAGAATTTAAAAATGCTCCAGCTCAGGGTTCTACTGGATGGACAAACAACACTACTATTTTACAAAATATGTGTGATGAAGTTACACTAAAGGAAGAATTTAGTGATTGCACAGTAATATTGGGTAAAAGTGGGATACATAGTGAGTTGAGCTTTTCTAATGATGCTGCATTTTACGCATCTCCACTCTTTTTGAAGGAAATCGAATCTTCTGATAATGACAGAGACTGGGATCAAGAGGATTTATGGGATTATGAATACACGACAGGACCTCCTGTTGTAAACATAAGAGCTATTTCATTTTTGGGCCCTGAAGCTTTTGATGGTGAAATCTCAGAACGCTTATCTAAAAAAACATAATTTATGAAATGGGCGAATGGAAAACTCATGAAGAGGTCCATGCTGAAAGAGGCATATACATTCCATTAGATATTGCATCTACTACTGGTGCGGAAGTAGGAGATAAAATAGAACATCTAACATTTACTTACACTTCTGAAAGAAGCCTTCCAGGAGGGATGTCTGAAGAAGATTGTGCTGGTGAGATAATTGAAGGTGAAGAATTCAGGCTTATGTATTGCCAAATTCCCCTAACTCTTGATAATGTCACAATTCTAGGAATATATGAACCATGGCCACAAGGTAATCCAGTTCTTGCTGCTAATCCTATATACACAACATGGACTATACTTGATGAAAAGCAGCAAACTACTCTGATTGATAATGACCATGTATACCTTGGTGTAACTGTAGATCGCACTCTATTACCAACATCATCTATCTCAGCTGCAGAAGATTGGTTAGAAATTGTTGCAAATGATATGCAAAAAACAAACTTACGATGATGGAAATGTAAAGATATTCTATGTAGATATAATAAGTAGCAGTATTTTGTGGCTTGAATTTTTCCTTGGATTCGTTCAAGTATTCGATTATATTTTAATGATACCTGTGGTTATTCTTTCCCTATACTTACTAATTTATGGACTAGAACTTTCATTAGAACAAAGAAGAAGAGAAATAAGTATTCATAGAGCCATTGGTGCAACAGCAGAAAAACTTAAGGGAATGGTTCTCTTTGAACTGTTTATAATCTCTACAGTTGCTTGGTTAGGTGGATATTTGCTTGCCCTTATTGCAGTTCCTTTTGTCCTATCTATTGTTGGTTTTATGGAATTTGAGGCATTGGAAATCGATGTTAATCCAAGTCTGAGCTTTGGCGCTACATTCTTCACCATTCTTACCACCCTGGGATTAGCTTTAATTTTCGGTAATTCTCGCACGAAAAGCTTCCTAGAGATGGAAAATTGATGAGGGGGTCAGAAAGACAAAGGAGACAGGTAAACCAAGAGTTTGGTTGCATTGGACTATGTTTGGCATAGGAGCCATAGGTGCAATAGATACTTGGCAAGAATTGAATACAACCGGTGAAGGAATAATAACCAACTGGTTTGTAGGTGGCTTAATTAATATTTTTGGACCTTTCTTATTATGGATAGGTGGGGCTTTGTTGCTTTCAAGATTAGGTGCAGCCGGACCTTCTATAATGCTTAAATTCTTCAGAAAAACCCCATTGCTTTCTGATGTAAAGAGAGGTCTTGAATCGACTGGAACAAGTGAATCTACAGGTAGACTATCAACAATTATGCTATTGACATTATCAATAGTAACTCTCGCAGCCGTACAAGGATATACAGGTTCTCTTGTCGATGAAAGAACAGCGGATTTAGATATTGGTAGCGACATCAAAGTTTATGCTGTTGAACCAATGACTTCAATTGAAGTAGAACAAGCAATCACTAATATCAGCTCTAAAGACCTTACTGTAAATGCAGTAAATGTACCGATTATTCCCTTGATATCTGAGGATGGGACGGACGTTAATGCATATGTACTAATGAATGAAAGTACCGAGATACTCAAATGGTTTCCTCAAGCCGTTCCTGGAAAAGATATTTCTGAAGCAATGATTGCATACAAAGATGGAGGATTCACAGCAGGCGAAGATATAGCATTTACATTGGATTTATGGGGTTCTGGCCGTTACGGTGATTCAGAAGACATATTACTAGATAAAAGCAATAAGAACTCAGAAAATTTGAATTTAACATGGGAAGAAACTATTGTTACCTTTACAGGTGAGGAAAATGAAGAACTAGATCCAATGATGGCGATAGTGTTGTATACTGGGTTCATGGAAAAGAATTGGTCAAATATTGACCTATCTAACCAGGATATAAGCAGCCGGAATTTTACACAAACTGACTTTTCGAATACAAATTTATCTGGTGCCAATTTAGCTAATTCAGATTTATCAGAATCGATATTCTTCAACGTTGATCTAAGGGGTGCTAATCTAACTGGTGCAAATCTAAACAATACTGTATTTGTGATACAACCACAAAACATTGTCGGTGCAAACTTTACAGGTGCAAATCTGAGAGGGGCCTTTGAATATACTGGATTTGTTAATTTGTCAAACGAGGAAATAAGTGGTGCTATTTGCCCTGATGGAACTATACAAACTAATGATAATAATTGTTCCACTGGATTTAGTACAATACCTCCCCCCTTACTGGCACCTTTCTTTATTCCTGCAACAGTTGAATTTGAAGTGATTCCACATGAAACAACTATACGATACATTGGAGTTCATGAATTCATTCCTGGTGTTGCTACAAATGACATGAATAATTATTTAGTAATAAATGAGCTAGCATATAGAGAATTACGAGGAAATCAATTCGTTGATAGTGAAACTTCAACTACTTGGATTGTAGATATAGATGGGCTCAATAATGATGAATTACAAGTATTGGCCCTGCTAATAGCTGCAGATTCTCGTTTTGAAAGTGCCGATGATTGGGAAACATCACATGAAAATGTTGAGAGAAATGGAGGAATTATATTCGGAACACAGGGTCTTTTCACACTACAATATCTTGTTGCAAGTGTTGCTGCAATAGCCTCATCATTTGTTTTCTTATCATTAGTTTTAAATCAAAAGAAGAAAGAATTGGCTATTTTACAAGCAATAGGAGCTAGTCCAAATCAGATTATCAGACTCGTTTTATTCGAGATTCTATCTATAGTATTTGTTTCTATGATTTTAGGAGTTATACTCGGTATTGGTTTGGCTTTATCCTTTAACGGACTGTTTGATATCTTTGGATTCTTATTCCAGTTGTTTTCTGGAACTGGAGAATCATCAGTAATTACAAGAGTACTACAGTGGCCTTGGTGGGTTATAATCAAGGTCACATTAGGTGTACTATCTGTGGTTGTCTTGGCTTTAATTATGACCACCAGAAGGGCATTACGTGCCGATTTAGCCGTTGTTTTAAAGGGAGAATAAATATGAGTGAAGAACTATTTGAACATACAACGGGACAAGGAAAAGAAAATGAAGAATCAAAGCAGCAAATGGAAGCTGCTCAATTCTCAGAGAATTTATATGACAACAAAATAGACAAAAATGCTATCTTACAAGCTATAGCATTATATCATGTTTATCAATCTACTGCTGAAGATGGAAATGTTGTTGCTTTGAGAGGATTAAATGTAACTGTTAAGAAAGGAGAAGCTGTAGCCATTGTTGGTCCTTCTGGTTCTGGTAAATCAACCTTATTGAAATGTCTTGGAGTTTTAATGAAGCCCTCAGCAGGAGGGGTTATCCTAAACGGAACGCCAACTACACGTAAGACTGGACTTGAACTAGTAAAAATGAGACAAGAAACAGTTTCATTTATTTTCCAAGAAGGGAATCTATTGCCTGATCTAAATGCCCTCGATAACGTAGCTCAACCACTACGCCACAGAGATGTAAGCCCATATGAAGCAAAAGAAAAAGCACGTGAATTATTAATTGAATTAGGCTTAGAAGAAAGAATATATGGATTTCCTGAAACACTTTCAGGTGGTGAACAGCAAAGGGTCGCAATTGCACGGGCGTTAGTAACAAATCCAAAACTGATTCTAGCCGATGAACCTACGGGGGCACTAGATCCTATAACCAGTAGAGAAGTACTAGAATTATTTGGAAAATTACACAAGGAAAGAGGTGTAGCATTCTTAATTGTAACACATAGTGCAGAAGTAGCAGCTTTTTGTGATCGTAGCTTAGAATTACGTGATGGCAGATTTGTCGCCGAACATGGAACAAACTTAGAAATAGAAGATTTAGAAGAATCTCGTGAACTAATAATTGATGATTTAGGAACATTATCATTTCCTCCTGAAGTATTGATGAGAATGGGTGGTTCTGGACGATTTGAAGTTGAGGAAGCTGCTGATGGAAAAATTACCTTGGTTGCTGCTGAGAGAAAAGAATCTATGATTAAAGGAAAGCAAAAACTGGCTGAGAAATGTCCTGCTTGTGAGTACAAATACAAGGACAATAGCCAAATGTGTCCTGAATGTGGTTCAAGCCGACCAATGATTAAATCATAAGTTTAATTCTAGGACTTTGACTATTTACCTCAGGAATTTGATCTTTGCCTATAGGTTTCACAAATTTTTCGTACTCTTTTAAAAAATTAGATATATCTAAACCCATAAATTCATCCTGCCCAACTTGAGATAGAAGAGACATACCTGATTTTGATAGATTACGGGCACCTATCAAATCCTGAATTTGATAATTGGCCATTCTTATTTTTAGAAGTGCCGCACCACATTTAATTAGTCCTTGAAGAAAGCGATGCTCACTACTATTTCTTACAGCTGCAATCCATAGACCTTCCCATGCTTCATGGGCTTCCCAGTAATAGTGATAATTATACAAATCAATTCCAAATAAATAATCTCCATTATCTTTCCACAAATCTGAATCCCATTTTTCATGGTCTTCATCATCATTTCCATAACTGTGACCCTCAGGACTATTCGTAGGATGTGGGTGCATACCGGGAACATATCGGTATGGTGGAAAATTCCTAGATGAATATCTTACCTTTCCAATATTCAATTCAGTTTCTGAATCTGCTAAAGGATAATCTGCCATTAGCTACTCAAAGTTTCTTCAATAGCATCTGTGAATTTTCTAATATCTGATTCATTATTGTAAAGATACGCACTAGCTCTTGCAGTACCTTCTATTCCTCGAGAATTAAACCAAGAATGAACACAATGCATACCACTTCTGATTGCAATGTTATATTTTTCATCTAAATGCATTGCTACTTCTGTTGGATCCCAACCTTCTATATTGAAAGAAAATATACCTCCTCGGTGAGAAACGTCTTCAGGACCTACTATAGATATTCCATCTAAATCCTTTAATTTATTTGACATTATAGTATTTAATTTGTTCTCATGTTCCCTAATATTGTCTCTTCCTACATTCATAACATAATCTGCTGCCACGCCTGAACCTATAGCCCCAGCATAATCCTGTAATCCTGCCTCAAAACATGAAGGAGGTGGTAACAACTTATAATCATCATAGGAAGTATTGACGACTGTGGAACCTCCAACATATGTTGGAATCAATTTCTCTAATTCTTCATATTTACCATACAAAGCACCCATACCACTAGGTCCACAAAATTTATGTGCACTGACTGCCGCAAAATCTACATCTAAATCAACTACATTAACTTCTTTGTGTGGTGCTGATTGTGCTGCATCCATCATAACTTTCACTCCCTTATCATGACATATTTCTATAATTTCTTTAGCAGGATTTGAGTGCCCATCCAAATTAGATGTATGGACAAAACTTACTAATTTTGTATCGGAAGTTATCCTATCTTTTAGTGCTTCTAAATTGAAATAATAATTGTCTTTAGCCTCTAAAACTTCATATTTAATACCCTTATATTTTGCCAAATGATGCCATGGTACCACGTTAGCATTATGCTCTTTATCAGATGTTAGAACTTTATCTCCTTTTTTGAGATTTAAACCATTTGCCACAATATTCATACCTTCTGTAGCATTTTTTGTGAAAACTATTTCGGTTTGTTTTTCAGCCCCCATAAAACGGCGAATTTGGTCTCTTGCAATTTCAAAATTTTCAGTAACCTGCCAACTTAACTTATGTACTGAACGACCTCCACATGCAGGATAATTTGTATAATAATCCGTTAAAGCATCTATAACTGCCTGAGGTCTGAGAGTCATACAGGCACTATCTAGATAGATCGGATTATCGTCAGAATTTAACAATGGAAAATCCTTTCTAAATTTTGAAATGTCCATAGTTGTCTAAACACATTATAATAATGGGATTTAAAGCCATATGACCAGAAGAAAATTTCTTAAAGGGGACGCAATGAAACAAATATGAGCTGTGTAGATGACTTATCCAAAATTGGCATGAACGATTTGAACTATACTTGTGCAACAGAAATAGCAAGTATGGGGCCTGTTGCAGCTTTACTTACTATACTCATTGGAATCCCTCTTGTAAGGCTGGTTTTGAGGTACCTAAAGAATATATTTGAGAAGTATGATTACATCGATGAAGGAATAGAAAATTTCCTTTTTAGAGCTACCAGCGTAGCTCTTTGGGCTGTTATTTTCTTGACAGCCGCAAATGAACTAGGAATAAATGTTACAGGAATTGTAGCAGCTCTTGGTATTGTTGGTTTAGCAATGGCTTTTGCAGCTCAAGATACTATAGAGAATATTATTGCAGGTATATTCCTAATGGTAGATAGACCATTCCGTGAAGGTGATCGAATATTATTACCGAAGAAAATTGGTAGTTTGTATTCAAGCTGGGGTGATGTAACTGAAGTTGGCCTTAGAACAACAAGAGTGCGCTCCACTGATGGAGTTTTGCTTACAATACCAAACAAAAATTTGACAAAAGACACCATTGCTAATTTCAACCATAAAGATGACCGAAATCTCCGTGTAAGGATTAGATTAGGACTAGTGCCAACATGGGAAAATGTATCCAAAGGTGAAGAAATTGTAGAAAATATTGCTAAAAGTCATGAGGACATTTGCCAAGATAAACCAAAACCACCACAGATAGTTTTGAGAGATTTTGGAGATCAAGAAGTAATCATGGAAATTAGATACTATGTCCCTAATGCACCTCTAATGAGAAGTACAAAATCATATTTTGTTAAAGAAATTCTAAAACAATTTGAAGAACAAGATGTTAGATTGGCATACCCAACTAGACTAATTATGAAGGAAGATATTGAATAATTAAGGATTCAAACCCTTTTCAAGTTCTTCTATTTCCTTACGCAGAGAATCTAAATCCTTATTGTCTTGCGTAGTTGTGGTAGGTGCTTCCGTTGTAGCTAACTGATGCTTATATGGATTGAACCAATTGACAAAATGATTTGCTGCCACTTTCAAAACAGTACTAACTTTGGCCATACCGCCATTGGTTTTAGATATATTGATATCACATGACAGCACACCACAGTCAGCATTTGCATTATTAATTTCTGAATATGGGATAGTAACACCTGCACCACCACCGGCAAAAATTAGCCTATCCTGTAAAGCAGCCATTGCATTTACAGGAATACCATCAATCTGTGTGTTAAGTTGTGCCTGGACAAGTGCATATACTGTATCCCCGGATTGCATCATACCTATAAGTGGAAAAATCTGGGAATCATTATTAGTTACATAAAAACCATCTGGCAACTGTTTGAGCATTTCTCTAAAAAAGGCAAAATCGGCATTGTAAGGTACTCCTGAGATACCCTGAACCTGATTAGAAACTGGAGGTGTAACTGGAGGTGTAACTGGAGGTGCAGCTGGAGGTGTAGCTGGAGGTGTGCTAATATTAGCATCTTGATTTGTAGCTAACTGATGCTTATATGGATTGAACCAATTGACAAAATGATTTGCTGCCACTTTCAAAACAGTACTAACTTTGGCCATACCGCCATTAGTTTTAGATATATTGATATCACAGGACATTACGCCACAGTCAGCATGTGCATTATTAATTTCTGAATAAGGGATAGTAACACCTGCACCACCACCGGCAAAAATTAGCCTGTCTTGTAAAGCAGCCATTGTATTTACAGGAATACCATCAATCTGTGTGTTAAGTTGTGCTGGCACTAGTGCATACACTGTGTCTCCAGGCTGCATCATACTCATAAGTGGAAAAATCTGAGAATCATTAGTCGTTACATGAAAACCATCTGGCAACTGATTTAGCATTTGTCTAAAAAGAGCCAAATCAGCATTGTAAGGCACTCCTATTATATTACTCATAAATATCAAAAGGTTAGCATATTATTTATTATTTATTATTCATCTAGACTGGCTTCAAGTTCTTCGATTTCTTTCTGCAAACGCAACTTTTCGGCTGCTTTCACTTCTTCATCTTTTTTCATTAAGTATTCCTTTCTCTTTTGCAAAAGTTCTTCTCGTTCAGCTTGTTCTACTTTTGCCCTTTCCCGTTCTTGAGCTTCAGCGATAATTCTTGTTTCCTGAAACTGCCTTGCCATTTCCGCATGTGCCTCTAAATTCTCCTTATCCTGTATATTTTTAGCCCAAGCTACAAAAACCAACATTATTATGAAACTGATACAACAAATAACACTATCTTCCCCAAATTCTTCATCTTGCTTTTCACACTCTGGTGTCCAATCAACGTCACAAGAATCATCAGGAGACTCTGAACCAAAAAAGAAAACACATGCGATGAGAAAAAATGTTATAGCAAGAAAATTCAACAGATTCTTCAAAATTCCAGAAGCCAAATAATCACCCTATAACAACAAGAAAAACACTATTTAAAAAAATTTACCTTATTTAGAAAGCTTTTCCATCCTTTCTTCATATATCTTATCATTAATCAATCCTTCAGCATGCAATTCTTTAAGTTGATCAATCTTAACTTGCAAAGAACCACTTGAAGCTTCTTTCTCAATATTTGATTTACTTACAACACTATCTTTGATAATTGTGTCTCTGTCATCTACATAAGTTGTTGTTGTATCTCTATCATCTATATAATTTCCTTGAACAATTGTTGTAGGTGGTCCTGCACTCACTTGCATCTTACTCTTATTAACACGACGTATATCCTCTACCCTATCTAATTCTCTATACAAATCAAGTGCATGTTCATAATCTAATTGTCTCTCATACTTCCTAGCTAATTCTAACTTCTTCGCTACCTTTCTATCTGCCTCCTCTCGCCTCTTTTTATCCTTTAATTCATTCTTAAGCTCAGCCTTCTTAGCTCTGAGTTTTTCCAATTCGGGATCAACAGATTTACTTGATGGTTCAACTTTTTCTCTAGGGTTGTTAAACTTTTGACTCGTATTTGGGATTTCATTTTTAAATTCCTGATTAGTAGTGTCGTGAACATTTACAGGACACAGACCAAACAGAACTTGGGCATCTGTTTGCGATACAAAAGTAGAGGCTGCCATAAACTGATATTTTTCTTGAGCATATCCATTGTCATAACTGAAATTAAAGAATTGCTTACCATTTCCAGTAATCCATTTTGTTCGCATTTTGATTAATTCAAAGGCCATTTGATTAGTGGCATCTCCACAGACCAAAAGTCTCGTATTAGTCAAAAAAATATTTGCCTTACTGTATATTGTATTTTTACCCAAATATGAATCTGTTGTAGTAATATTGTAAAATTTTTGAATTGTTACATTGGCTCCATTTCCTCCAGAAGACCAAACAATATGCTCATTAGCCTCAAGCAAAGGATTCGTATTAGGCATATCTAATTACTATAAGTGGAGTTTTAGAAACTTTCTCCAAAAGATTCATTCTATACACATAAATATAATAAATCCCTCACAGATAGAGCTATGAGGAAAAAAATGTCATTTGAAGTACCTGATTTACCGTACGACTACAGCGCTCTTGAACCATACATAGATGAAGAAACTATGCGAATACATCATGACAAACATCATGCTGCATATGTTAACATGTTGAATGGTGCAGTTGAAGCTGCAGGAATAAAGGGAAAATCTGTAAAAGAATTAATCACAGACTTGGATTCTGTACCTGAAGCTCAAAGAGGAGCTGTTAGAAACCATGGTGGTGGGCACTTTAATCACTCACTATTTTGGGAAGTCATGGGTCCAGTTAATGGTGAAATGAGTTCCGATCTGAACACAGCACTTTTGGAAGCATTTGGATCATTAGATGATTTTAAAGCTAAATTTCAGAACGCAGGAATGACACGCTTTGGCTCTGGATGGGCCTGGTTATGTTCAAATAATGGAAAATTGGAAATATGTTCTACTGCAAATCAAGATAATCCAATTATGGGTAACAAATACGGTGGAACTGATGGAGAGATACCAATCCTAGGAATTGATGTTTGGGAACATGCATATTATCTGAATTATCAAAATTTGAGGGCAGATTACATTTCAGCTTTCTTCAATGTTATTAATTGGGCTGAAGTCTCAAGGCGTTATTCAGAAACACTCTGATTTCCTAATTCCGAAATAAGATTACCAACTAATAGCGCACTACCACCCACAACTAACCAGAAGGAAAATTCTGTTAAATCCATAGATATAGCTAGTAATGTTGCCCAAACAGGTTCTAAAGCATACAGAATAGCTGCTCTAACTGGATCCATATATTTCTGATACATATTTACCATAGCAAGAGCACCAAATGTCCCAAATATTGATGATAAAAGTAAAGGATATAGGAAATTAGTATCTTTCAAAAGACCTACTATATCGACACCACCTATATCAAAATAAAGAAACAAATCAAATAATAGAAAACACATAATTGTAGATATAGTAATTGAAGTAAATGTAAGACCAATTGGTGAAGCTCTCTTAGTACATATATCTGTAAAGATTATATGGCCTGCAAACATCAAAGCACAAAGTATAGTTAACCATTCTGAGATATCATAATGTAATTGTGGTGGACCTTGAATAAAGCCGGCACCAAATGTTGCTAAGATAACACCTATAATCAAATTTCTACTCTGTAACTTACCAGCAAACCAAGCCAAAATCAAAGCTGTGAAAAGAACATAAAGACTTGTTAAGAAAGCAGATACGGCTGGAGAAATACCTTCCAAACCAATCATTTGGAAAACAAAACCACCCAGCATAAATAAAGCCAGAATTGCCCCATCATTCCAAACTTGATAACCCCGAATTTCTTCTCTAATAGACGGGACAAAAATAAAGAAAAGGCCAATTGCGAATCCAAATCTCAACGCAACAAAAAGAGTGGCAACTATATTCGTTTGATTACCTGAACTATAAATTTCTGCAGTATCTAAAGCCTGCTTAAGCCAAACAAAGGTCCAACCCCAAATTATTGTGACTACAAAAAGAGCAATTGTAGCCTTCTGTTTCACACTACGCCCTGATCCATCATAGCGTTTGCAACTTTAAGGAATCCTGCGATATTTGCACCAACAACAAGATCTCCTTTCTGGCCATATTCCTGAGCTGCTTCAGAACATTGCTTATGGATACCTGCCATAATCTCATCTAATTTAGAATCAACTTTTTCACTTGTCCAATCATCAAAAGCTGCATTTTGTGACATCTCAAGCGCTGAAACTGCAACACCGCCGGCATTAGCAGCTTTAGCTGGTCCGAAAAGAATACCTGCTTCATTCATAATTTCATATGCTCTTGGTGAAGTTGGCATGTTAGCACCTTCGCAAACTGCCATACAACCATTTTTAGCTAAATTTTTAGCACCTTTCTCTTCAATTTCATTTTGAGTAGCGCTAGGTAATGCAATATCACATATTTCACCCCATGGCCTCTTACCTTCATGATAAACTGCACTCGAATATTTGGTTGCATATTCTTTGATTCTACCGCGCTTATTGTTTTTCAAATCCATTACCCAGGCTAACTTATCTTCATCTATTCCATCCTTATCAAATATGTACCCACTTGAATCAGACATTGTGATAACTTTACCACCATAACTCAAAACTTTTTGAGCGCAGAATTGTGCAACATTCCCACTGCCAGATACTGCACATTTTTTACCTTCTATACTATCTCCTTTAGAAGCCAACATTTCTCTCAAGAAATATACTTGACCATAGCCAGTTGCTTCTGGTCTGATTAAAGACCCGCCCCAACCATAGCTCTTACCTGTCAAAACACCTTCCCATTTACGTGTCAATTTCTTATATTGACCAAAAAGGAAACCAATCTCTCTTCCTCCAACACCAATGTCTCCAGCAGGAACATCAACATTAGCTCCAATATGTCTAAAAAGCTCATTCATAAATGATTGACAGAAGCGCATAACTTCCATATCTGATTTGCCTTTAGGATCAAAATCACTACCTCCTTTTCCTCCTCCGATTGGTCTGGTAGTCAAGGCATTCTTGAGAATCTGTTCAAATCCTAAAAATTTAATTATTCCAAGATTCACACTAGGATGAAATCTCAAACCACCTTTGTAAGGACCAATTGCACTGTTAAATTCAACACGCATACCACGATTTACCTGAACTTGCCCCTTATCATCAACCCATGGTACTCTGAAAGTAATAATCCTTTCAGGCTCAGTCAACCTTTCTAATATTCTTGCGTCCTTAAATTCAGGATGTGAATCAAAAACTGGTTCTAATGTTTCTAAAACTTCCCATACTGCTTGATGGAACTCCGGTTGGTCCGGGTCCCTAAGCTTCACCTTGTCAAATGCCTCTTTGACGTAGCTCATATTGCTGTTGCGATGGGTGTGAGTCTATAAAGATATCTTACGATTATATAGCTAAAGAACCCATAGGATCCCAAGGAGGAAGACCTATTGGTTCAGTATTGTATAAATCTACTAATTTTTTTGTAAGATGCTTTTTGTGAACCACTACTTCATACATGAATTGATCAAACCACGGATCTGTCATAATGTCATATCCTTTTTCACCATGATCTGCCCCCCAACTATTCTCTACTCTCCACTTGACAGGACTATTATTTTTCAAATCAACGCCTGTGAACAACATTGCATGCGTCATAACACTGTCACCATAATCTAGCCTTTCAGCCTTATCCATTCCAAAAGTAGTACCAAAGAACTTATCAAACTCAAATAAATTAGTATCCATTACTCCAAACTCACGTGTAAAGAATTTACCTACATCACACCCAAACCATACTGGATCATCGGCCTTAATCGACTTTATGGTATATTTTTTCAATTCTTCATTTTCCAAATTAAGATATCTAATTATATTTCCACCATAAACATTTCCTAAATATTCTACAGTATATGTTTTGTTATATTCAGTGAATTGCCTTGGATCATTAATTAAACAGACGAAATCATTTAAATCAATATCAACATGTTTTTTGAAAAACGTTTGAGGAGTCAAATCTGTAAATCTCCTGAATTTATCCTTCTTGTCCCGTATGGACCAATCAAATTTCTCAGGAGGAGTTCCCAAACTAATACACAACATTTGATATACTATTGAAAGCATCTCATCCTTCATTTTGGATACCTCAGCCTTGGATTTTCCTTTATTCACGGCAGCTCTGAGTTCTTTAGCGCTCTCACGTAATTTTCTAGTTATTAGCTTGTTCATTTGAGCTGAATGACTGCTATGAAAACTTTCAGCCATCAATTTTTTGGGAACTGTGCCATATTTCATCAATAAATTAACAAACATATCCCATTGACCACCATCCTGTATGGGGCTGCTCAAAAGATGCATAACTAATCTTGAGTCAGTAGGCTTATCAGCTGTTTCAATTATATTCTCAAAAAAGTAATTTGCCTTTTCTAATTTATCGTAGAACATAAAATAATTCTGTGAGAATTCAAAATTCTTTAGCTTATATTTTCTACCCAAATAGATTCTTAACAAATTCAAACCTGCAAAACCCCAGCATCTGCCGCTACGCATTTGACTTGTAGCTTTCATTTCACCAGATACTTTGTTCGAGAAAGTATGATCTATTTCTCTAAAAGCTTCCCAATTCATTGCTAACTTACGCACATCAGTACGTGTTGCTGCGTTCATTGAAATTCTTGCTTGAGAATCTGACTTAAAATTCTTAAGATATTTGCTGACATTTGTCAAACTAATTGCTTTACCCATAATACAAGATATAGTAGCCGATATAATTTATTACTTTCTTCTGCGGAATAAAGATATTCCAAGTAATGAGAATAGTGCAAATATTGCGCTAAAACCTGGTAATGCTTGATTTGGTTCAGAAACATAAGCGTCTGCCCAGACATCAAAGAATTCGATTACATACAAATCTTCACCTGAAGTTTCGTTTTGTCTAGGGCACATTTCACCTGCGCTATCCATTTTATCTGTTCGTATTTCATAACCGTCATCAACAGAAGTGAGACCATCTCCATCATTATCATACCAGTTTATGTACCATTGACAACCCGTATCAACATCTATAAATTGTATTGAAGATTCTGTAAGTACCATCTTTCCTACCACCCGAGTTGAATCAATACCTTCGCATTCTTCATCTTCTTCTTCATCACAATCCTCATTATATGCTTCTAAAATTCTAATTTCCATCTCCTCATTAGACGCTTCTTGCATGAACTGATTTCCTGTCAAGTTCCCCCTATAAACATTTTGAGAGTTTTCATCATCATCGCCTGATTGTCCATCCCAATTGAACCTGACTGGGGCCTTTGAAATATCTTCATGGTTTTCATCATGCATTTTTATGTGTACTTCATCTCCATACCAAGCACTCATACCCATGAAAACTGTACCTGATTCAAGATCGGAAATTTCTACGTGTTCAGGATAAATTTTACCTGTTTCAATCAAGACTCTTAATGCTAAAGTGATAGCGCCTGGTGATTCTTCATCCTCATGAACTTCAAAACTTATTTTATGAACAATCCAATCATCATTACCGTCTCCATCTGTGTCTAAGCCACATGCTAATACCTGAAAATTTTCTACACAATCAAAGCCACAGGGTTCAGCAACCTCTATCTCACCTGTTAAGTTCCCTAATGGAGCTTTATCTTGCTGCTTATCGCTGAAATATCCAAAGGTTCCCTTCTCTTCAAAGGTCCATCCCCATTCTTGATATGGTTCAATATCGCCTGAGTCGAAAGAACCGTCGTTTGCTGTAACGGTGTGTGCAACATTGTCTCCATTGTACCATACTACTTTTTCTCCTATTTCTATCTCAACATACGCAGGATCATAATATATTTCACCATCTTCATTTCTTATTTCTATCCTAGTTGGTTCTTCATCATCGTAAAATAAGTTCTCTCCACCAGGTAATTCCTTTACTGGACGGTCATAGTAAGGATTCATATCTCTACTATATGTGATGTTTACATCAGACATCTGAAATTCTGTGCCATCTTCGCTTCCTTCTATATTAGTCTCGGTTATCTCATTTGTAAGTGTGCAATCTCCACTAGTGCAATCTGGACCCTGTCTTACTGATATTTCTCTCGATGACATTATCATGCCCTCACCAGCCATATTCATTCCGAAAGTAGCTGTAAATATTTGGTTTGTATCGTCTTTTTCTACTCCCAACACGAGTAGCATATCTCCTTCATCATCACCTTCATCACCGTCGTCTCCTTCAAGTTCTGCCATCATTTCAGCCATGTTTATTGTCCGTTCAGAGCCGAACTTATCAAAATCATCTGACCAATATACTAGAGTCTCATGTTCTGATGATACATTGTCAATCCAGTCAATTACGCCCTCATACGTCATTGATTCGTAAGGATTACAGTAAATGCATGAACCGTCATCCTCATCTGCTTCAGGATCGTAATTATTAGCCTCGGAATCGGTACAACCCAGGATGTCACTAAAATCACAGCTATCATCGTCTATTGTCGCATTCTCATCGTAATTATTTGCATCTTCGTACGTACAGCCTTTAAACTCACAAGAACCATCATCTAATTGTGCATCAGGGTTATAATTGTCTGCATCTTCTTTCATGCAACCCAATATCAAATATTCACAAGAATCGTCATCTACTTCTGCATACTTATTGTAGTTACTTGCTTCATCATCCATACAACCTGAGATTGGTTCTGTATATTCACAGGAGCCATCATCAATTTCAGCTTGTTCATTATAATTTTCTGCATCTTCATACGTACAACCTGCTATTGGCTCTATGATTACACATGAACCGTCATCAATCTGAGCCATCGGGTCATAGTTCACTGCCTCTTCATATGTACAGCCTGGTTTGACTTCTTGAATCTCTTCATCTGTAAGGCCGTCTAAACAACCTGTAAAAGGGACCAAAGTCAGCATCATTACCAAAAATATTGCTAAGCGCATAATATATGACTTGTCAACGGATATAATTAACTATTTGAGTCTGAAGGTATTCTTTTGGTCATAACTTTTCTCCAGATTGGTGTAAAAACACAAGGCCACCAAGATGCATAGTATCCCCAACGAAGCGTGGGAGTATCTTTGTGTGGTCTAAGTTTCCAGAAGGGTAAACTTGCTTGTAGATGATGATCTGAATGTCTTGTAAGTTCTAACAAGCTCCATCTTGACCAACGAGCTTCTGTATTCCAAGCATGCTCTGCCTTAAAACGACCTTTTTCATCTCTTCGGAGACCCCAATGACGAATATAATTAACATATTCAAGAGTCAAGATTGAAACCAAAGACGAAATCAACCAACCAACAACTAGGGCAAGACCGTTTGGTAACATTCCCAAACCAGCCAATGCAAAAATCTGTAATCCCAAACCCTGATAAGAAGGATTCTTGAGACCTGTACGGCCTCTATTGTTATTGATTCTAACAGATGATATAAATTGACCAGGGATTGTTCTTAACCAGAATAACCACAGGCTCTCACTTTCCATTGCACTTGCTGGATCCTTATCGGTAGCAACCCATCTGTGATGATTGTAATTGTGTTCTGTAGTAAAGTGTGTATAATTTACACTGAACAATAAAACTCTAGAGAGCCACCAACCAGGGCTTTTTGGTTTTTGGTGACCTAACTCATGTGCTGTAACTATTGCCGAGGCTGCTGCACTTAATCCAGTTGACAAAGCACCAATTACAAGCCACTCAGTTAATCCCTCATTAAAGGCAAACCAGAAAAAAGTACCCATAACAAACAATTGTAATATTCCGTGTACCCAAAGTAATACAATGAAAGGAGTACCCGATTCTCTGGGAGGTCTTGGCGTTTCAGATTCACCCATTATAACATCTAAAATAGGACCTATAACCCAGATAAAAATTACTCCCATTGCCGCATATTTTGGGTCATTAACTGCTAATAAATTTCCTGAAATTACTAAGAGAGGAGAAATCAAACCAAGAAGATGATAAGTCCACGGCTCAGGTTGGAGCTCAGATTGATTACCCATATGATTTACATTAAAAGTGTGTTTAATTAATTGACTGTCTACTTTATTCTGAATTCATGCAATTTTTTGTATAAAGTCAAACAATCTTCATAGAGGTTTTCATACTTAGCTGGTACTTCCTCGTTTTTAGGTTTATACTCATTAAAACCTGTAGAATTAACAACATTTTTGTACCAATACTTACCCCAATTACCATCAGTATCTCTTGATCCTTTAGACCAACTTAACATTTCTTCTGAAAATATAATACCTATTTTTTCACACAGTTTAGACAAAATTTCTCTAGGATTAAGTAATACATCTTTAGCATCAATAATAGGAGGGATTTCTCCTTTAATATCCTTTACATATTCGAATATTTCGTTTTGCTCTTCTAACCCTAATAGATGCATATTTAGGTCTGGATGAACTCTACTGTATGAGATTATCATATCTTTAGGATCTCTTATCAAAAAACAATTTACTACTGATTTCATCCATTCTCTATCTATTGAACCTAAAAGATGATGTGTTATATGTTTTTGATAATATATTGAACAATTGCTATTAGTATCATTAACTAATCCATTAGATATTTTCCCAACATCCAACTCGCCATCCTCTAGAACTTCTTCACGGCCTGGATGGTCCAAATCATTCTGACTCAAATAATAGGCATAATATGGTTCATCTATTACAAATGTATCGGCCCTACTTCCCCATGATCTCATCATAGCTGTAGAAATATTGCGTGGTCCAGACCACATGGCTATACGAATCAATTAGAACTCTCCAATTCCACTAATTCATTATAATACGTTTGAAGTAACGCGACTATTGAATTATCCCCCAAAACTTTCAGTTCATGCCCATCAATTTCATAGACAGGGACTACACCACCAAATGTTCCTGTAACAAATGCTTCTTCGCATTCATAAACATCAGATAAAGAGAAATTTTTCTCATAAATGGGTATTGAATTAGTTTTGCAAATATCTATTATGTTTTGCCTCGTAACTCCATGTAAACAAAAATCTCCTGTAGATGTTAAAACTGAATTATCTTTTACCATAAAGAAATGTGTTGAATTACATGTAGAAACATATCCATGTGGATCTAACATAAGGCCCTCATCACCTCCTTTTCTATGAGCATCAATACAAGCCTGAATACAATTGAATTTACTTAAACTATTGATTCTGTGATCTTGTACTTTTGATGAACCACGAATAATATCTACTGAGACTAATTTTATACCATTCTTTTGTGTATCTGGTGAGGGCTGCTTGTACTCAGGAATGACTACAATTGAGGGCTCTGAAATCGTAAAACTAGGATCCTGATATGGTGTAGATTTAATGCCTCTAGAAACTATAATTCTTACATGAACGCCGGTCTCCATTTTATTTTGTTTTGCAGTATCATAAAGAATAGCTGTAACCTCTTCAATCGTCTTCCCAATATCCATATCAATCTGAGAAGCTCCCCAAAAGAGTCTCTCAAGATGGGGGCCTAAAAAGAGAAATTTTCCATTGTGAAATCTTATTCCCTCCCATACTCCATCACCTAGCAAATATCCACTGTCAAAAACTGAAATTGAAGCATCTTGTCTAGGATAGAATTTACCATTAATGTAGACTAATATTTCCAAATTACGAATATCCTCTACGTAATCATGAGTTCCTCTATTGTCAACCATTTGCTAGCTCCACTACATCATCTGCACAACCCCAAGAAAGAGTTACTCCTGAGCCTCCATGACCATAATTATGGATTAAAGCTCTACCAGAAACTATCTCTTTCTCTAATCTAACTGAGGTTCGACCAGGCCTTAATCCAACTAATTCCTCTATAATTTCTACATCCTTTAATTCGGGAATTATTTGACTACATTTTTTTAGGATAAATTTACTATCTTTTCCTGTTGGAGACAGGCTCCAATTATCTTGTTGGGCAACTCCACCTAATATCATATCATTGCTTCTTGGTACAATATATGCAAGAGTAGGAATTTGTTGATCTAAATGCATCTCACTTATGTCTGTTTTAACTCTAAGTACCTGCCCTCTAATTGGATATACTTCCTTATCTCCAATTAACTCTCCAGCCTCAAGACCTGTACAATTAACTATGATATCAAATTTTGAAGGGAATTCCAAAAAATCAGAAATTGTTTTCTCCTCAAAAGAACCACCTAAATCACTGTATTTTTTTGTTAACCATTTGAGATAGACGGGCATCTCAATAATAGGTGTGATAAAAGAAAAACATTCTACATAATCTGATGGTAAATTATCTGTCAATCTTTCAAATTTATCTACGGAATCTTTCCATAACGGATCTGATTGTATCTCTCGAAAATATTCATAAGTCTGAGTCATAGAAATTCCAGCATCGGGAATGGTAGAAAATTCCTTCAATACGTCATAAGTATTAGACCCCCATAGGTTTGTCTTTTCTACTGGAGCTGACAAAAAAGGATACCACAAAGCTGCAGCAATATCTGAAGTAGTATTAGGTGAAAACTTGGATGACCAAAGATCGACAATCCAACCATTTTCTAGTAATCTAATGCCTGTTGACAAACCACTGACTCCTCCTCCGATAACCAAACAATGACCCTTGTTCACAACCATAGAATGGCCTATTGTATATTATGAATTTGTTCTAAACGTATTGAAATTTGTGTCCCACCTTTTGAGTAATTTTAACCTTAGTAGGACATTTGATAATATATCCTCTATAAATTAAAAATATAATATAATCTGTTTGCCGTTAACTTTATATATAACGTTTCATGGTTTGTACTATGCTTGGATATCTAAAATTTGCGATTGTTTTCCTTCCTTGGGAACTTGTTGTTTTGCCTCTTTTAGCGTATCTATTCTAACAAAAAAGGAAAAAATAATATGATTATCTACACTTTTTTAAGAGGAACTGTCTCTGTAGCAGAAAAAATAATTAGAGGTCTTCTTTTCTAATTCCGTGTTCACTGAAGAATACTGGAAGCTAATTGTCGGCATCACATTGGGTCTAAGTTTCTTAATATTTGGAACTGTATTTTGGGACAGTGCAACTGGTGATTATTACAGTAATTTAAGCCAAAAAAACTATGAAATTGAGACCTGTGCCCAATACATGGATCCCCCTCTAGCATCTATTTCAGATCGTGACGAATGTGTACAGAAAAGACAGATAGGTGCGATTTTTCTGGCTGCTGGAACATTGACATTATGGGCTACGCTATATTTTAACAAGGAAAAATTGTCCCTGCTATTCAAGATTTATAATTCAAACTAACTTAAATAACAGATTACAATGAACATATATGCACACTGCAGCAAAAGTTGCTATTGGTTTGGGAATTGTAATCATATTGATTGGGGCCTTTGTTCTATTTACTAGTGATTCAATAGAAGAAAATTTAGAAGAAGGAATAATTTACGAAGGAACATCTGGAGAGGTATCACTTGAAGCAGGAATTGCAGAGGACACTGAGACCAGATATTATGTTCATTTAGTCAATTCTCAATATGAGGGGGGCAGCCAAGGTGGATGGAATGATGCACATTACAACAGTACATGGAATTTAACTGAAGAGGACTGCAATATAGTGAAATCTTTCTCCATGAAAGACAATAGTGGGAAGGAACTGTTTTATCCAAAATGTAATTATGTAGAAGATAGTACTGAGGATCAATATATTGTAGTTGGTCATCTTTGTACTACTCCAAATGGTGAATATACTGATGATGAGGGAATGACTTGGCCCCGCTGGTCGGGGGATGGTTGTCCTATTGGAAAATTTAACTTTGAAACAGATGGAAATGCCGTTATGGTCTATGATGCCATGGCAATTCTTGGAGCTATTGGTGATTGGCTAGTGAAATGGTTGGGATCTTTTGGAGCATGTTGTTGTGGTTCTGTCATACTAATTATAGGCATAATAATGGGTTTTACTATGAATGATAATAGCAGTAACTCTTACGTCCAAGAAACAACATACACTTCTACAAATACACCACAAGCAAGTAGTGGGTGGGATGAACAAGATGACTATATACATCGGCAAAAAAATGATGAAGAAGTTCCAGAAAAAAGTGATATGGCAGTAACTGAAGACAAGGAGAACCCTTAGCTGGATTGTATCCTCCAGGCTCCGACGGCAATCAATAGAATCATAACTAGAGCAAATACATTTGCTGTAATAATAGCAATTGAATTTTTTAAGAATCCATAGGTTAGCCAAAGCGCCAATGAAACTGCTATAATTGTGAAAGTAGGGACACTAACGCCATCTGCTTCCTTGTCAATCCATACTCGTCTAACTTGTGGATACCAACCGGAAACTCCAAGGAAACCTGCAAGCAACCCAATACCTTCAATCCAATCCATAAATCACTATTTCATACATTTAAATAATAGTAACTATTGCTAACAAAAAATGGTTAGAAATTACAATGAACTTAAAGAACTAAATAAACTAAAAAATCAGGAAATTATTACAGAAGAAGAATTTAATATCGAAAAAGAAAGAATTTTGAACCAAAACCAATTTACACCTATTTCACAAGTATCTTACAACCAATTTGAAAAACCAAAATATGCCGGATTCTTTCAACGATTAGGATCTTTACTAATCGATGCCATGATACTTATGCCAATATCATTCTTTGTAATGTGGGGAAATGAACAATCAAGATTATTTACATTATATTACTTTGTCCCAGGTTTGATTATTATGTTTCTCTACCATATATATCTTGTAAAAGAATACGGAGGAACTCCTGGTAAATTGCTCTTAAATATAAAAATAACTAAACTAGACGAAACTAATGTTGGATACAAAGAAGCGATAATTAGGCAGATTATTAATTTGATATTAGGTGTAGCATTACAGGTATATACTATTTTAACAGTACTGAATATGACAGATGTGGAATATTTTTCATATAATTGGGTGACTAGGGGTCAAGCTATAATTGAATATTCCCCAATGTGGTATTACATTATCTTAGCCCTTACAAATATATGGGTCTATAGTGAATTTATTGTAATGCTTACTAACAAAGAAAGAAGAGCTATTCATGATTTTATGGCTGGAACTATTGTCATAAATAAAAAGATTGAACAAATACCCATAAATCCAACCCATAATAATCTATAGAAAGTGATTAAAATAGGAAGAGCATAGTACTTTTATGAATACTCCGAGGCGTTTAGGATTTCTAGCTATAGCACTGGTAGCATTTGTGCTTGGAATAAATATATTAGGAATTATTATCTTGGCAGGAGTTATAATTGAGTGGGTGAATGATATAACAAACACTCCAAGACTCTCTGATCCAAGTAAAGAACAAGATGAATAGATTCCCCTTCTTTGCATATGGAACGCTAATTCCAGAACAACCAAATTATTACCTTTGGAAGGATAATATTGACAGGACAAAAAATGGCCTAATCAAAAATTACCAATTATTCGATATGGGACATTATCCTATGATTGTGGAATCAAAAGGAAACAATGTTCATGGAATGCTAATGTATATCAAAAATGAAAATTACGAGAAAATAGCCAAAACAATAGATAATTTGGAAGGTTATAATCCTGAAAACCATGGGAGTTCTGCTTACAATAGAGAAATACGTGATATTGAATTAGAAGACGGAGAAATAGAAAAAGCCTGGATATATATCGGAAGTAAAGAATATGTAAAAGAAGAAAACGCTGTTAAGGATGGAAACTGGGTAAAACATATTTCTAAGAAAGAAGGAAACAAAGATTGGTGGAAAGAGACTGATACAGTTGCAGGATTACATGAAAAATAGAATTAAGTATGACATATAATATAATCGATTATAGTAAAGTAGATAATATTAACAATAATACTAAAATAAGGGCTTTTATTATTATTTAGGAATTTATATTATTTAATCAATTATAGTAAAACATATTATATTAACAATAATACTAATATTTACAAATCCCTAAAATTTTGCGAAACTCAGGGGTTTCCGTGTTTTACAGAGATCTATTTTATGCTTGTAAAAAACGAATCCTTTATATATTACTTTTTATAATGTATATTATCGAAAGTAAAATGGATATTATCGCAAAAAACAGCCCAGACCTCCAAAAAATGGTGATGTCTGTAGTAAATCAGCGTCAAAACCAAAATAGTAGACAAACCTACTATACTGCGTTAACTCAATTTTTCAATTGGTATAGCTCGGGAGACAATCAAGGTATCACGGCTGAAATAATTCGCGAGTACCTACTTTACTTGGAAAATAGTGGAAAATCAAAATCCACGATTTCTACAACATTATCAGTACTAAGACAACTTTTCAAAGATTTGCGCAGATTAGAAGTAATTGATGAAAAAATATACAATGATCTTTTGGAAATAAAATTTAAGAGACAAATCGGACAAAGACACAAAACCTGGTTGGAGCAAGAAGAAGTACAAAAATTACTAAATAATCTAAATTCAGAAAAAATGAGTATTGTAAGAGACAGGGCTCTAATTGCGATAATGACTGGATGCGGACTAAGACGTTTTGAAATATCAGATTTGAAAATAACTCAAATGAAGCAAGTTCAGGGAAGATGGGCTTTTACAGATATTAAGGGAAAAGGAGAGAGATACAGAACAGTTGCAATTCCTGAATATGCAATGAAATGCTTAGAGGAATGGCTTGATATCAGCAAAACTGTGGGTAAAACAGACAGAATTTTCTTTTCGATAAGAAAAAATGGTGAAATTGGAAATACAATGATAACTCCACAAGGAATAAGAGATATCGTAGCAAAACATTCTAGAAATATTTTGGATAAGCAAATACTACCACATGATCTTAGGAGAACTTACGCACAATTATCATACAAGGCAGGTGCTCCACTTAGACAAGTTCAACTTAGTTTAGGACATAGTAGTATTAGAACAACGGAAATTTATCTAGGATTAGACCAGGATTTGACAAACGCCCCTGGTGATTATCTAGATATTGCAGTTTAAGATTAATAATTTATGAGGTCACCTGATAACAAACTATGATGAACTTTCCTAAACATTCTAACGATTGTCGATGGGAAGGTTGGAAATGCACGTGCGAAATTTGGAATTCATCAAACACGAATGAGGTAGAGAAGCTCATAAAATTATTAAAAGAAACAAATGACATTGAAATTCAGAAATATGTTGCAGATGCGCTTGGAAATATTGGGGACAAGAGGGCCGTAGAGCCACTCATAAAATTATTAGCGGAAAAAAAATCTGAGATTACGTTCCATGCAGTAGCTGCACTAGGGCTTATTGGAGATAAAAGAGCGATTGAACCTCTGATACAGGCATTAGGATATGGAGTGGAGGAAACATCCATTGCTTACTGGCTTAAGGGGGAAAATGCTAAAATTACGGATTGGGCGGATAATCCACAAACAACCAGAAGTAAATTACCTACAAATCCCGATATTATTGCTAGAGGCCTCAGTGATAATGTGGAAGATGTAAGATATCACTGTGTAGAAATACTCGATGAGTTGAACTGGAAACCTAAGACAAAGGAACAGCGCATTGACTATTTGATTGCCAAAATTGCCAAACCAGAAGAAGGAGGACTAAGGTATTTTAGGACGCCTAACGAAGAAACGCGGAACGAAATAATTAAGATGGGTGAATATGCAGTTCCCAGCCTTGTTAATACCCTTGAAATTATAGGCAAAGATAAAACTAGAATCATGATGACAATTAATTTTGTTGCCTACATATTGGGTAAAATTGGAGATTTACGAGCTGTTGAACCACTCATCAAAACACTTGAAAAAAAGTCAGACAAACACACGAATCATCAAAATAATATTATACAACATGCAACTGTTAGGGCTTTGGGAGAAATTGGAGATTCTAGAGCAGTTAAACCACTTATTAAAATACTTATAAAACTTACAAAGGAAGATGATAATTATCCAAATATGGCTGAATCTTTAAAGAAATTATCAGGAGTTAAAACTGAATTTAATAGGCTGGAATTATATGATAAAGCAGAGGAATGGTATAATTATCATGGAATGCTAGATGAAGCTGCAGATGCCCGGCGTAAAAAAGCTGAGTTTGGATCTGTAAAAGTAGCCCAAAAAGTAGTTCACGGAGATGAAGTTACTGAGATTAAAGACAGCGTATTGAACAAATCAAACATTGGTTCTGGTGGCGATGACAAATTCACAAAATTGAAGGAACTGAAAGAAATGCTTGCAGAAGGCCTGATTGACGACGACGAGTTCAAGCAGATGAAGAAGGAGATTCTAGGCAAATAGTAGCCATAAGGCGCTGTTATAGGATCTTATAGTAGAGCCACCAAAGAACAAAACAACCACAGTATTTTATTCTCATTTGGCGCTGAAGGTCAGTAAGTAGCTGAGAGAAATGCCATCATTTGAAGAAGAACTGGAACAAGAAAGAAAAGAATGGGAAGAAGAATTTGCGAAAGATGCCGAAAAAGAATCAGAAGGTGAATATTTATCTGAAGCAGAAAAATTATTGATAAGGGACGCAATGTTTGGAGATGAGGGGCGATTGTATGAGTTGTATAATGAGTGGGGAGATTGTTGTTTTATTCAATACGAGGGATATTATTCTAAACTCAATCATGTCTTAATTGATACAGCTGAATTTGCTGGAGTGCCTCCAGTTCCAAGAGCAACTGCTAAACCTGGTGAAGAAAAAATATATCTTAGAGATATTAAAAATGTTACATTTCGTGAGGGAGGGACTGATAATTCGGTACCTGGATACATAGAAATAGAATCAGAAAAGTCCAGAGATTCAAAATTCATATATTTTCTAGGGGACGGCCGTACTCATATGTGGAAATTTGCAAGACAATTAGGAAGAATCGCTGGACGGAATGCTGAAAAAAATCTTGATGAAAGCCACGCTATTATGATTTTTGAAGAGTTTTCGTTTCCTGATGAAGCCAAACGCATCCGGCAGAAAATACGAGAAGAAGGAAAGGTCAAAGTCGACCAAACCGTCGTTCACGGTGACTACGTCGATGACAGAGATACAATCGTCAAGGATAGTGTAATTAGCAAATCGAATATCGGTGCTGGCGGTTCATCAAAAATGCAAGAACTAAAGGACCTTATCGAGATGAAGAAAGAAGGTCTGATTGACGACGACGAGTTCAAGCAGATGAAGAAGGAGATTATGGGCAAATGAGTGATTCAAATATATTATTAGAATGCCCTACACAAGTTTACAATTTAGAACAATTAAACAATACACTACCACTATTTGAAAAAGATATTCGATTGAATGGACTGTTATCCTTTCTAGAAAACGAATTTATAGATTTTGATGAACTTCGCCGGGCCGCGTTCGGGAAAAGTGGGAGACTGGACGCCTATATGGCTCAGTGGGGGAAAAATTATGAGGAAAAACTACCTATAATCTACAGAATCTTCATTGATAGAATTGAATTTGATTTAACAGCATTAAAAGTATACCTCAATCTGGTTTCTCAAGAAGGTCAAGAAATTTCTGCTGTTGTTGAGGCACTTGCTGAAAATAATGAAATACCTAGGACAATATATTTTGAAGAAATAAAAGATATCAAACTTCTTACGCAGGAGACTACTCAGGGTTGGATTTCAAACACCTACACTGGTGCAAATTGTTATGAAATTATATTTAAAGATGATAGAAAAATAAAAATACCATTGGAGATAGGAAATAGACTAATATTTACGAGTATATCACACGTTTCAGGTTCTGACATCCCGAGACTTCATTTGTGGTGGGAAGAATTAGCCAGAGGCAGAATTCCAGAAGATTTAAATTTACATCTAAAATTTAGAACAAGATTAGCAAGAAAACATGAAGAACTACTAGAATTAGATGAGGCAGCTAATGTGTA
>CACALG010000002.1 GCA_902533295.1 uncultured marine group III euryarchaeote
GTGTATGGGAATCTTCCTTTGTAATGGCTATTTTTAATATTGAATATGAACTTGGTGGAAATACCGATCCTGGTAATGGCCCTTCTGGAACATATGATTTGACAATAACTGACCCTGATGGAGAAGTGCATGGTGACGGTTATACCATGGTAACATGGGATAACAAAGTCAAGGATCGAACAATCATAATGCCTGTGATTTATGGGACTTGGACAATAAAAATTTCAGGATCTGGATTAGATGGAATTGGGTCTATTCTTTATTCTGGAAATTACAATATTCTAATTGAAAGTGATAAACTAGAATAAACTAGTATATATCAAAAAAGTTCCCAGAACTAAACAATATGGTGTAAAATAATGAAATTGCTGCTTCTTAATTAATATTAGAAGTAGATTAATCGAAAAATAACTAGTTATTACTGAAGAAATAAATCCTAAAATCAAAGACAATTCTCCAACATCTGAGATAGTCTCATCTATCTCTTCAATCTTAAGAAGTGTAGCACCTAAAATTGCAGGGATAAAGAGGAGAAAGGAAAACCTAGCAGCCCTAACTGGATTCATACCTAATATTTTTGAAATTGCTATTGTAGTACCTGATCTTGAAACTCCCGGTAGAATTGCCAATCCTTGGAAAAAACCAACCACCAATGCATTCTTAATTGGAAAGTCATCAATCTGTTTATCTCCACTATAATCTTTACTAAACCAAACTATAATTCCTGTAAAAACTAAACAACCTCCAACTAAATGCATTTCACTATAAAAATCACCAATAACAGTACTATTAAAATTAAAGCCAATTATCGCAGTTGGAATTGATGCAATAATTACTAGGCCGATTAATCTCTGTTCACCTTTAAGATTAGTATAATTCTTATAATTAGAAAGAAAACCAGGTAGTGCCGACATTATCTCCTTAATTTCATCTCTCATGATGTAAAGAATAACACAAAGTGAACCTAGATGCAATATTATATCAAATAAAATAGGTGGTTTTTCTTCAAAATAAAACTGAAAAATTGCTAAATGGCCGCTACTACTAATTGGTAACCATTCCGTAACGCCTTGCAGGATGCCCAAAATGACTGCCATCCACCATTCCATAATTGCCCAATCGTCATGCTTATTTAACCGACGGGGGAGTAGTGCCTAATGGGCGACATTAAGGTACGCTGTACAACGTGCTACAACGTTTTCAACACATCTAAGGAAGAAGGTGAAAGCGTGATTTGCCCCATGTGTGATAATTCTTTTACTGTAAAGAAAGTAAATATTGTTGCTGATATTGCACAGAGCATAACAGATTTCACAACAAAAATAGGATCGAATATTAAGGAAAAAATAGCTCCTGAATCTAAAAAAGATGACTCAATTTTTGAAGTTATTGACGGGAAGAAATATGACAAAGAATTACTCAGAGTAGCAGCTGAACTAACCAAAAAGAAGGAAGAAATAACGCTCGAAGGAAGTAAGCAGTTATTTGTTCAAATCAGTGATTATGATGATTATACCCAAATAGAAAAACAGACCGTTGCTTATATTCGTAAGAATTATAAATTTACGCCAGAGGCAAATAAATGGTTGCGGACTGAAATAAGTAGATGGGCACAAATCAGAACTAGAAATGAAGAAATAACGGATCCAACCAGTTCAAAATTCAAAAGTGGAAATCAAGTTTCATTCGTTTTCACTAATCTTAAGGACGCATATCGATGGGATAATCTAAAAAATGATAAACCAAAAACTGCATCTCACTGGGCTGGTATTCTACTATCTATTGTATTTGTTTTAGGATTATTTTCAGGAATTGCTTATGGATTCAAATGGAGCAATCAGAATACACAATGGAATAATGAAGGTTTGTCGGCAGTTCATGGTAGTGTAATAGACACTCATGGAGATGCAATAGAAAATGTAATGGTAGAAGCTAATGGGAAAAAAACTACCACAAACCCACAAGGATGGTATGTCATTTATGATATTGTGGGTGACGAAGTGGAAATTAAATTTACAATGGAAGGGTATGGTTCTGTTACAGTCTTGATGAACATTCGGTCAGAAGGGACCAACATACTTGATATTGAATTATTAGAGGGTAATGAACAAAAATTTGACAATAGAAAAGAAGTTTCTGAACCATGGCCTCCTAATTATGCTCTGGCCCCAATTTTCATTATTGCATCAATCATGGCGCTCTTAGGAAGTTCAGCAGCAATATTGCAGCAAAATTTCAGACTTGCTGTAGCTGGATGCCTATTTGGAGTTATAAGCTATGGTTTCTTAATTGGTAGTATTTTATCAGTTATTGCTTTATCATTTTTGTTAGTAGATCGCAAAAAATTTGACAAATAATACATATGTCTTCTTGGGAATTTAAAAAAAATATAGGCCAAATGGGAAAATGGAATAAAATTTTCCTATCGATAACATGCTTGTGGGCCTTAATGATTTTGTCCGGACCTCTAATACTTGAATCAGGAGAAACGGGAGATTTAAGTGGAAACGTAGGTCTATATGATAATAAAGAAGTAATTCAAGGAATGAATCCAATAGCCAAAATGGTTTACTATCTAGGGGATGTTAATTGTCATCAACTCGCTCATAGATCATATGAATACAACAATAATCAGATGCCTTTCTGTGCAAGGGATGTAGGAATCTTTGTTGGGCTTGCTGTAGGATTTATTGGCTCACTAGGTCGTAAAATTGAATTGACTTTGCCACTTGTAATTCTTTGCTTACTACCAATTGGTCTGGATGGAACTATACAACTTGTGACAGAATATGAATCAACTAATCCAAAGAGAATAATCACGGGACTAATTGCAGGAATTGCAACTGGGATTGCACTGAAAATTATTGCCGACTCGCTGGATCGAAACTAATCATCCCAATTCAATTCTGAATCACAAAACGGACATTTCGCATAATAATCTAACATTCCATCTTCCTCCTCAGTCTCATCAGTAAAGACCATTTCAGGGACTACGCGATAACACACTCTACAGAGTTTGCCAGGGTTGTAAATTTTTTGATATGCAAATAATAATACTACTGCCAAAATAAATAGAACAATTAAAAAAATAAAAATCATTTTTTCCTCATCAGCTCATCACCAACATAGCTAGTCATAGCTTTAGGATTCATTACATTCGAGAAGAAAATAAAATCATCTCTACTAAAAATTCCAACCGCAGCTAAAAGGAAGATGTATAGGAAACCCCCCAAAGCAGAGAAAAGAAATAACTCATACCATCTTTCTATAATTATTGCATCTTGAACCTGCCACATTATTAGCCCAATTATTAGGCCAAAGACTAATTGCATAAAGAATTCGAATTGTGGCTTTAAATTTAATGATGAATAACACAACACACGAAGAGATATACCTAAAACTATTTCAGAGATTAGAAGTGCTAATGCTGCACCTTCTCCACCCATTCCAGGTAGGTCCTCCAATCCTAATTGTGGAATTTGCTTTGGAACTAGAATAAGCATCAATAATATATTTAGACAGGATGAAAAAATATTTATTATTGAGGTTAAATCAGGCCTATCTGAACCACGTAATGCTACAGACCAAGGACGATTAACTACTTTGACTAAAGCTGCTAATGCTAAAAATTGAAGAATCCGAACTGCAGGTATGAATTCACGACTTATAAATACTTCAATAATCTCGCTAGACCAGATAATCGTCATCGCAACAATTGGAATACAGACCATCGCAACATATCTTTCTGCATCATAAATTGAAGATTTTATTCCTTTTTCATTTGCATGTTTCTTAGAAACTGAGGGTAAAAGCATCTCCTCAATTGCTAGAGCCATTGTACCTATGAAAAGTGTAATTCTTTGCACACCAAAATAGAGACCTACATCTGTAGCGGTCCAAAAAATTCCCACTAATATTTTGTCAATATGTTGCCTAAGGACTCCAAAAATAGAAGCTGCAGCTACTGGAAGAGCAAAAGATTTATAGGAATTGAAAAACTCTTTGTTTGGTTTAGAAATAGGATAATCTCGAAAATACCATAAAGACATAAGGGAAATAATTACAATACCAATTATTTGGGAAATTGCTAACCATAGAACTCCTTGTTCGGGAAGAATATTTCCAGATGATACCTGAAATGCAGTGTATATGAAAAGAATTGAACGTATCGTAGTTCCAACTACATTTGGAATAGCTACCTTTGCACTTTGCTCAAGACCACTGAATGTAGCTTTAACTACTCCCAGGAGGAGAAAAATAATGTAATAGACTAGAACTAAAAGAAGTACAGTTTCTGTCGTATCATAAAGATCTTTTCCTAGTGGAAGGCCATACCTAATTTCTGGTGCTGTCCAAAGCCAATAGAATAAAGCAAAAACAGTGAGCATAACTGAAATCAGAAATAATCTTATTGAGAGAAATGTACCAATACATTTACCTAAGTCAAGACCTTCACTAACTCTCTTAACATGAGCCATGCGAAATCCAAAAAATGCTAAAAATGTGAAACCTCCTACTAAACTCATTGCATAGCTAAATTCACCTATAGCCTCAGCCCCCATTTTTCTAGCAACAAACAATAATGCAATCCAACCAATTATCGCGTTAATATTTTCTGCACCAAAGAGCAGAGCTATCTTGCGGGAGGTCGCCATAGTTTGCGCACAGTGCTTGGGATTTAAAGGCCCGCCCTCTTGGGGATGTGATGGTGCCGAGGATATTAGTAGCAGGTGTTTTGGCCTTAGACAATCTTAAAACTCCAAAGAGGAGTGAAGAACGAATTGTGGGCGGTGCTGGAGTCTATTCTAGCATCTCATCAAGTATTTTCACAGACACGGCCTTAGTAGCAGCTATTGGAAATGATTTTCCTAAAACTATTCTTGAAGAAATTAAAAAACATGGAATAAATATTCAATCAGTAAGTGAATTGGACTATCCTACCTTTCACTGGTCTGGAGAATACAAAGGAGATATGTCACAAGCAATAACACACGAAACTGATTTTAGAATTAATGAGCATTATGATTGGAATATTGAAAAGCAACATAGAGAGCCAAAAGTCTTGCTCCTTTGCAATAATGATCCAAATATTCAATTAAGAATCTTAGAACAAGTGAAAGCGGAAACAATCGCAATGGACACTATGAATTTATGGATAGATATAGCGAAAGATAAACTAGACTTAGTTGTTTCACAAGTAAATATTTTATTCATAAATGATGCAGAAGCACAGCAATATGCCAAATGCAATGACTTAGATGAAGCTGCTACTAATTTACTTGCAAAAGGACCTGAATTTGTGATAATAAAAAGAGGAGAACAGGGCGCATCACTTTACTCCAATAAAGCGACTAACCATCTTCCTGCATTTAGAGTCGATGACTTTGTAGACCCGACGGGTGCTGGTGATAGTTTTGCTGGTGCGGCGATGGGATATTTATCTGATAAAAATATTGATGAAGAAAATCTATTGATTGCAATGAATTACGGAGCTGCGGTCGCATCAGTGACTGTGGAAGGATTCGGAACTGAAAGCATAATGTCAATTACAAAGACTGAAATTGATAATAGATTCAGAAAACTTGTTGGTGGGCCCGGCCGGATTTGAACCGACGACCGCCCGGTTATGAGCCGGGAGCTCCACCAGACTAAGCTACGGGCCCCAGTGGCGCCGCTGATCGGATTCGAACCGATGACCGTCCGGTTAACAGCCGGATGCTCTGACCTACTGAGCTACAGCGGCACTGGATTGTGCTCACCAAGCTATGGTTTAAAACTTCTGCGATGAACATAGATTGTATTTATGTGCAGTTTCATTAAGCTAAAATGTCTCTGGTTATTATGGTCCGAAGTCGCCTCACAACTGGTGGATTTGCGGAGCCTGTAGTCGCCGACACTGCGAGGACCCTTTCCAAGCAGGGCCATCGCGTAATTCTATTAGCATGGGATAGAACTGCTAAGAATGAAATCACTACTACAACCGAATGGGGGACCGTATGGAGATATCAAGAAGAATGTGCATTGAACAACGCTGCGCTTTTTGCAAGGAAACTTCCTGGTTTTTTATCATGGAGTACATGGCAAATACTTGCTTTTCAAAAAATAGAAAAAGACATTATTCTTCATTACCATGATTTGGACACTTTAATTGGAGGTGTATTCACATCAAAAATAGCTGAATTACCTTTAGTATACGATTGTCATGAAAATTACCCCGGACTTGTCAAAGGTGCAGTGTCTAATTTTATAGCGAATCGCCTTCACAAATTAGAAGCTAGTTTACTGAAACATTGTGATGGAATAATATCTGCAGGACCTGCTAACTATGCTAGAATTAATAGAATGTTAGAAGAGGGTGGAAATGCACCATTTGCAGCCACTGAAGAAGAAGCATTCAAGGTAATGACGTTATCACAACGTGAATTTCTTAATAATAAATTAACAAGAATAGGAAATATCAAGAGATTAGAAAATTATCCATTAAGAAGAATAGAAAATAAAGAAAAGAACAAAGAATTTAGATTATTATATATCGGTGTTTTAGAAAAGCATCCCTCAAGAGGTATACTAGAGACCATAATGACTGTAAGCAAAATGAAAGGAATTCAATTTGATATTGGAGGATTTGGTACGTTAGTCCCTAAAATAAAGAAGATGCAAGAAAAAATAAAAAATGTGAATTATATGGGATCAATACATCCAGATAATGTAGCACTAAAAACAATTGAATGCGATGCTGTTCTAATGGCATTAGACCCAAATAATATTAATAATAAAATGAGTGCTCCGAATAAATTATTTGAGGCTATGGCTGCAGGAGTACCAATAGTAACTTGCAAAGAACTCTTAATGGGTCAGTTTGTTGAAAGAGAAGATATTGGATTGACATTTGAATGGGAAAAATGGGATAGACTCAAAGCAGTTCTAATGAAAATGATGTTTGATGAAAATTTGTGTAAAGAAATGGGAAAAAGAGGAAGAAAATTAGCTGAGAAAGTACACAATTGGGAATATTGTGAAGACAGAATTGAGTCTCTATATAGATTTGTAAAAAAATCTAGGATTCCAAACGTTCAGCAATCTCTTCAGGTGAAAGAACCGTAGGTAATGTATCTAAAGAACGGATTAAATATTTCTCAGAGTAATCAAATTTATCAATTATATTCAGTTCTTCATCAAGCGCTAATTGCAAATATGTATCAATCATTGAATATTTACCTGAAAGATTGAATAAATTTGTTATCATAAAAAATCGTCCTATGTTTATCTCAGTAACGCAAAATTCATTTTTAGAATTCATCTTGATATCTATATCATAATTACCATGAGCCTTACCTTCTGAAAGTTTTGTTATCACATCTACACAAAAATCAAATAATTTTTCATCATAAACTGTCTTAGCCAATTCAGGTGATGAGGACATATTACTTGGACGGGAAGCTGCTTCAATATACGAAAGCCGTTCTGCTGCTTTCATTAATATAAGAGTACCATTCTTCCACGTACTTTGACAAGCGAAATCTTTACCTGGTAAAAACTCTGATATAGTGAAATCAGATATTTTCATTCCTCGCATCTCATTCCAATACTTAATCCACCACCTAGCTTGTTCAGGATCCTTTACCTTGGTAGCTCCCTTGGAACCTGCACCTTTTATTGCTCTACACCAAAGTAATTCTGAATCAAATTTTGAAAAAATAGACTCTATATCATCAAGGCTTTCAACATGGTATGTCTCGGCCACTCTGATATTATTGGATATTGCAAAATTGTGAAATTGCCATTTATCTAGACACAATGTTACAGATTGATGATCTGGGAAAAAAAGTTCAGTTCCTAAATTATCACGTATTTCTGATAATTTTTCAACTTCAGGATCATTAGTAGGAATTATTAACTGCGGTTTTTCTTTTCTTATAATCTCGCAAATTTTCTTTTCGTAATCTGGTGATGAAGCAGGAGGAACAACAAACCGTGAATCCACATTTGCTCTTGCCACTTTGTATGAAGAAATATCAAAACCAATCAAATGGTATTTTTCTCTTTCTTTAATTGTGGAAATTATGTTATTGGCACCACCGCCACCAGCGCCTGTAATTACTATCTTGATTTTTTCCATAATTAATACATCATATCTGAATTTGGATAATATTTGAATTCAAGAACATTATTTGATGGATCTCTAAAGAAAAGAGTCCTATGTACTTCGGGCTTTCCCTCAAATCTAGTATTGACTGGTTGAATAAAATCAACATTATTTTTCTCTAGCCTTTCTACCATTTCATTAAAATCTGATTCATCATAAAAAGTGACGCCAAAATGTCTTGGATATGGATTTGGATCGTTATCTATTTTTTCTGGAGAAAGATGACAAACTAATTGATCACCAAAGAAATTAAAAGTTGCCCTATCATCATATTGCCTAGAAAGCTGACAACCCATTATTGTTTCATAAAATTCAACCGTTTCCTTAATGTCCTTGCAAGGAATTGCCAAATGGAAAACATCTTTTGAATTACGCATTGTTACTTAACCAAAGCTGACATTATTTATAATCTAAGTTAAACTAAAAATTGAAATCAAGAACCTGTGTATCAAATGTTTGAAGATTAACTGCTATTGCACGGCAAGGATCTGGCTGAAAACCCATCATTTTTTGATATGCCGTTTGTGCTTGCCAAGTGCCTGGATTCATCATTAAAATGCCATTATATCGCTCAACACCACATGAATGAACATGGCCTGTGACAAAAATATCTGGAACATCCCTAATCAATAAATGATCCTGTTTTTCAGGAGCTAATGGAGTCTTTGCACCATAAATGGGTGCTAAATGTCTTCTATTGAGCAATTCCTTCATCATAGCCATGGGATTGTCATATGATAAATCTCGAAGGCTTACCAAATCGTCAAGCGACTTCCCATGATAACAGAGAACCTTAACTCCTGCTAAATCCAATAAGACCGGATTGGCCGTAAAAGTTAAATTATCTCCAAAGTCTTTGATTACCTTATCTGGTAATGGTAATTGAGGTTCCATTAGTCTAACTGCATCGTGATTACCTGGCATTATTACTGTTTGAATAGTATTCGGTATCTTAGCTACGGATTCAGATAAAACCGAATATTGTTCCCATACATCTGTTATGGACAAATCTGCTTCTTGCCCAGGATAAGAATCAATTCCATCAACTGCATCGCCTGCAACTACTAAATAGCCAGGATTTGGAATCCACTCCTTATGGTAATCAACTTCACCATTGAGCCAGGACACAAATTTGTTCCATTCATTTTCCTTGAATGTACCACTTCCCAGATGAATATCTGAAATGAAAAGGGCGATATAGGGTTCTTCCGCCCTAGAAGCTTCTCTATAACGGCCTAAATGTGGGCGAACTATCGGAGAATTAACAAACAACATATTTCCTTGCCTGTTAAGTTTACCTGAAACTCCAATAACTTCATCATGAAGTAAATTAAGAGAAACACCATCGCTTTCGTTTAACATTAAATTAAGGCGTGCATTTTTATCTTCAATAGCAACTTTCACTTTACCATTTGAAAATGTATTTATTTCTGAGACCATTCCTATTACTTGATTCTCTTCATCTGGATTTAATTGAGATAATGTGCCTGCATCTCTCATTGATGGGTTTCTTCTGACCAGACGCGATAATGTAGTAAAGCGATCGTTAAACAAGGAAACAAAACTCTCTAATTTTCCATCTGACATACTTTTGTCTATTTGCCTTTCAATTATTACGGGTGGAATATCTGCAACTTTAGGCCTACTAACTGGCTTTGGCGGTTCAGAAACCTCATCTACTAGTAAATCAGAAACACTGAGAAATAATTTAGGAGTAGCAAGTGACTCTACTGACTTTTCGAGTAATACCAAACCCTCTGGATGGTTAACAACATGTGTTATTAATTCTGGAGAAGGCATTAATTTTCGCTCTGAAAGCCAAGCAATTACTTCTTTCTCTTTAACGGACAAGATTACCCCAATTAGAGAGAGAACAAAACCCTTTTTGTAAACTTTAAAGTAAAACTAAAAAGATTATATTATGATAAAAATAATTTGTAAGAATAGGGTTTAAAAAAGCAAAGAAAAAATGAAACCACCCCGTTTGATTTATACCCTGTATGCTATACCTGTGGCCCCACTAGTTGTGGCAATATTACTTATGAAAAAAAGTGAAGTTTCGGAAAATAGCAATGTCTTTGATAATTTAATAAACAAAGAAAGGATTTTCAGGAACAGAGAAGCTCTATCATCAACTTTTATTCCTTCAGAATTTCCACATCGAAATGATGAAATTAACAATTTCGCAAATATTCTGAAACCTGCATTATATGGTGCGCGGCCATCCAATATCTTAATATACGGTCAGACAGGAACTGGAAAAACTGCGGTTGCAAAATTTATTTGTAAACAAATACTAGAAAAAGCTGAATACGAAAATAAAAAGATTCATACGGCATATATTAATTGCAAACAAACCAATACACCCTATGGAATTTTAGCTAATATTGGCAAAACATACTATGCAGAATGGGATGAGGTAATACCTCATGCAGGATGGAGGATTGACAAAGTTTATGCAGCTTTAAAACAAAAAGCAGATGATACTGGAGGAATAGCAATTGTTGTATTGGATGAAATAGATGCATTGGTAACAAAAACGAGCGATGATATACTTTATCATTTGACGGGGTTGAATTCTGACTTAAACAATTCAAAAATTTCATTAATAGGTATTTCAAACGACACGAAATTCACCTCATGGCTAGATCCAAGAGTTAAATCAAGATTGGGTGAAGAATCATTGACTTTTGCACCATATAATGCTATCCAAATTGAAGAAATTTTAGCACAGCGAACTCACATTGCATTTAATGAGAATGTTGTTGATCCTGTGGTATTGTCTTATTGTGCTAGTAGAGCTGCACAAGAACACGGAGATGCAAGAAAGGCATTGGATTTACTTAGAATATCCGCCGAATTAGCTGAAAGAGATGAGCGTGAGATAGTTACTGTGGATTATGTTACACAAGCTCAGAATGTTATGGAAAAAGATCAAGTGAAAAGTATAATCTCAACTTTACCAATCCATTACAAAGCAACGTTAGCCAGTGCTATTCTAAATCAAGGAAAAAGGGAGAATGGGCAACAAACAACCGGAGAAGTTTATAGCACATATACTCAGATTTGTGAGCGCTTTAATTTAAGTGATTTAAGTCAAAGAAGAATTGGACACATAATATCTGAACTAGATATGCAAGGCCTAATTAATGCTAAGATTGTCAGTTTAGGTAGGCAAGGAAGAACAAGATTCATAAGGGTAGCACTAGAAAAAAACCAAGTGAGAGAGCTTTTCAAAGAAGATAGCTTCTTGTCTGATATTGTTGATGAATTGACAAAAACTGGGAAATATATTGGAAGTACTCAAACGAGACTAATCTGATTGACTCGAATTTCGTTTTTCTATACCTTCTTTCCAACCCTTCTCCCATCCTGCTGCAATGGCGCCTTGTAAACCTGCTTTTCTTGCAGCCTCTTTAGCATCCATCAAAACTTTATCCCTTTCTTCTTTGTTTTTTTGATTATTTATTTCCATTGATATTTTTTTAGCTTCCTGAGTAAATTCGTTTGCCTGAGACCACATACTTTCAGATGTATTCTTTAATATTTTATCAGTATCAGAATCCATAGGTGCATTCAAAGCTGCTTCAAAACCCTTGGTATATGCATCCTTTAATGCCTCTGATTTCATAGCCGCACCCTTACTCTTTTCTTCACTATATTTAGCCCAAGCCAAACCCCGCATGACTCCAGGAATATACTTTTTCACAAAAGAAGGAATTTCTGAAGAAGGATCTTCTTGTTCTGACATATGTTATCTATAACGGAGTGGCATAAGGAAGTTGTGCCTAATCTCGATACGTGTCAGGATAGAATAATAATAGAACTGTAATAATTTCTAACCTACCAAGCATCATCAAAGCGGACAAGAATAAAAGTGTTGAGTCTCCAAGAAGGCTATATGTTTCTGTAGGACCTATAGCACCTATTCCAGGCCCAATATTTGCTAAACAAGAAAGTGATATAGATATGCCATCAATTACACTCATATCTGGCTCTAAATACAAAGTAATCAACGAACCTAACAAAAATAATATAATAAAAATAAAGAAAAAGACGCCTACATTACGGAATAAATCTTCATTCAAAACCTTGTCCCCTATTCTTAGTTTAATTATTGCACGAGGATGAATAACCAAAATTAATTCTCTTTTTAATGCTTTAAAAAGAAGCATAATTCGAACCATCTTGATTCCGCCAGTAGTAGAACCAGCACAACCGCCTGTAAACATGGCTAGTAATAATACAAAAATTGACATTTGTGGCCAGAGACTGTAATTAGAGGTTGTAAATCCAGTACCTGTCAAGAGTGATACGGTCTGAAAAGATGCTTTACTGAAATTTGAAAGATTATTACTTTCGCTATTCGTATCCAATACTAGATTAATAAAAATTAATGAGAATAAAAGCAAAACTAAATTCAGATAGAATAATAATTCTTCATTTTCTCTTAGTACTTTAAAAGACGATTTAATTCTATCTGAAAAATCTCGTGAGAAATCAATTATATTATTAAAAACATAATAAAGTATAACAAAATTTATACCAGATATAAGCATGAAAAATGTCACAATACCCATTGCTAATGGACTATCATAGGATCCAATTGAATTTCGTTGAGGAGAAAAACCTCCTGTTGAAACTGTAGAAAATGAATTACAAATGGCATCATATAGTGGAATATCTGCCACCATAGATAAGAGCAATATTTCTACCATAGTCATAAAAAAATATAATGACCATAAAAGACGGGCTGTTTGGGCCATCTGTGGCTTCAATCTAGTTATCCCAGTACCTGGCATTTCAGCCTGAAGAACTTGAATTCCTCCACCGAAGAGACGTGAAAAAATTATAGTTGCAAGGACAATTATTCCCATCCCGCCAAGCCATTGCATTTGTGATCTCCAAAGAAGAAGTGATTTCGGAGCATCAAAATAACCTTCATTGTATTGTGTAGGGTTTACCGGAGAATCACTTTCTAAATCAAAAACAGTAGCTCCCGTTGTAGAAAGACCAGACATTGACTCAAAAATTGCACCTGCGATTCCTATTTCATATGACATTAAGGATAATCTTTCAGAGGCAATGAAAGGGAGAGCACCTACTATTACCATTAGTACCCAAACCACAGTTACAAGCAAGAAAGCCTCACGATTTCTAATGTCTTGTTCTGAATGGAAAAAATTATGTAAAAATATCCCTAATAATAGAGACATAAGCATTGGAATACCAAACATCCAGAAAATGTCAATGTATTGTTCTCCCATGTAAAGACCTACTACTATTGGCAGAGCGAAAGATAATCCGAAAAAAGCTAGAATTGTGCCTGTAAGGCTTAGAATGAGCTTTATTCTCATCTACTAATGGAAAAAGTTTTCCACCTCTGGAAGCTTAGTCTTCAATGTAAAGACTAATACATGATCGTTTTCTTCGAGATTTGAATCTGAATCTGGAAAAATTGCTTCTCCATCTCGATTAATCATTGCAATTAATGTATCTTCTGGAAGATTTAAATCTGAAATCTTCTTTCCTGTTTTGCCATTTTTATTCTTAATTAAGAATTCTCGAACAGAAGCATCACCTCCTTCTAACTCTTCCATGCCTTCTATTTCATCAGTTGATGTTGCCCTGTTAACTATCGCATTAACAGTAACTCTTTTAGGATTAATTAGTGTATCAATTCCTGTATCTTGTACTACATATTCCAATTCAGTTTGATAAACTAAAGCCACGGTACGCTTGGCACCTTCTTTTTTTGCTAGCAAACAACTTAAAACGTTCAAATCTTCACGATCGGTTGCTGCAACAAATAAATCCTCATAACGAATTCCTTCTTCTCTTAAAAAATGTCGGTCTGTTGATGAACCCACTAAAACTCTAACGTCTTCAGGTAATTGTGCACTTGCAATCTCTGCCATTTCTTTATCTGGTTCTGCAATATAAATTTCTACATCTTTGTATCGTCTAGAAACTTGTTCTGCTAAACGAATTGCTATTCGGCTTGTACCTGCTATCATAATACGTTTAATATTTCTTTCACCAGTAATCTCCTTAGGAATTCCTAATGCATCAGATAAATCATCCAATTCACTATATTCACTCAAAAGAATTAGTATTCTGTCACGTGGCATCAATGTATCTGTATCTTTTGGAATTATGACACCTTCCTCCCTAGCTATCAAAACAATACGGCAGTGTGGAGGAAGATTTATGTTTCCAAGAGGCCTACCTACTGAAGGGGAACTATCGCTCAATCTAACTTCAAGAATTCTAAGTTTTCCTACTGAAAAATGTTCTAAACGAGTAAGTGCTGGTCTTGACAATATTTGCCAGATTCGATGCATCGCTAATTCATCTGGTGAAACATAAGCATCAACACCAAATAATTGCTGATAATCATAATCCTCTGGCATATCTGTTAATTCAGGATTATTAATCCGTGCTATTGTACTGCAACCTGCTTTCTTAGCTATCGAACAAGCTGCCAAATTCACTATATCTTTGCCTGTAACTGCAATAAACAAATCCGTATTGTTTAATGAAGCTACTTCAACTAACAATTTCGCTGATGCTGCATTGCCCTGGAAGACTTGGGCATCAAGTGTTTGAGCTCGTTTTACTGCTGTAGCGTTTGAATCGATCATTGTGACTTCATGGCCTCGAAACACTAGGTCTCTTCCGACACGAAATCCGACTTCTCCAGCACCCGCAATGAGTACTCGCATTATTGCCTTCAAAAAGGAGGTTTCTTAAAAGCTCTTGTAGGGCCTAATTTTCTAGTTTATACTCAAAATACTTTAGCCCATAAGACGAGAAAATACCAAATACAAATGCTAAAATAGCCAAAAATATAGAAATATAGTTAAACTCATCTAAAAGTTGACCTAACGGTAAATTAACAGGTAAACTTCCTTTATCATAACTTTCTTTCCATGGCCAGAGTGTGATCAATGATCCAATCATTAATCCTGTCAAAATTGACATGGTCAATTCTTTATGAACATTTAACATACGATTCATAAATGGAACAAAAGTGAATAACGATATTAATCCTCCTAAGAAGAAATACATTAATGGAACAATATCCATATTATGAACATAACCCACTATTTCATCATACAAACCAAGAGTCAAGAGAACTAAGGCACCACTAACTCCTGGAAGGAGCATGGCTGTGAGTGCAAGAAGACCACTCAATACTAATAAAGTTCGACTAGTATTTTCTATAGGATGACGTGTGTACAAAAATACCAATATTATTCCTAATAAAACTAAAAAATAATTATTAGTTGATGGATTTGATACAAAATACCATGGTTCCCTGATGCTGATGAATACTAAACCAAAAAAGAAGGAATAGATATAAGGTGCCGTATCTTTTTGCATTAATAATCCAGGAGAAGAATCAGAACCCACTAGTACCTTAGTTACCAAATAATAAGAAAAAAACATCCCTAAAGCAAGAGGAATAAGAAAATTAAGAGCTTCTAAGAATTTTCTACGAGACTCTTTTGGAAAACCTTGTTTGATAAATGAAACACACTCTGATAAAAAATTCAGCAATTTATCATATATACCCAAAATTAACGCTATGGTTCCTCCACTAACGCCAGGAACTGCATCTGCTAATCCCATCAATAAGCCGCAACCAAATATTCCTTTCAGCTTACTATCATCACTCATTTTTATCTCCGAAAAAGTCTATTTTTGATGCGATCGCAACTTTAGCTGCTAATTTTCTTGAAGCTCGTCCCTTGTCTTTTCCTAATGCTCGTTTTATTTTTGGATGCTGATAAAGAACTCCGTGTTTTGGAGGGGGGCTACCATCAGCCATGTGTCTAAAGAGAGCTTTTTCAGCCCCTAATAATTGAATTGTAGATGCAGGCATTCTAGCCAATTTAGAAAGATTACCTGCTAGTGCAACTATTCTAACTGTTAATTGAGTACCTAAGACTTTTACTAGATTTGGAAAAATTAAAGGTGATTTCTCGTCTAAGTACTGTGATAGTTCTTTGATTAATTTCTTTGTATTTTCTATGTGGTCCTTCAAGATGAACATCTGTGAAGGCAATGTTTCAGTATCAAATATTTCATCTAATCTAGCCCGAGGATTACCAGTCAATTGTGAATACCAAGTAGTAAATCTTTCTGAAGTTAAGTTAAAATTCGAATGAGCCTCATCTAATGCTTCTATAACTTGAATTAAATTTTTGTCAGGAGTTATACTACTTTGTATTGCTCTTTTTGCTTGAATTATGCTAGCTTCCCTAAGTAAAGAAAAAGGTAAATTTTGATATTCGGATTTCAAATTCGAAGAATCGCCACTTTCCAAAATCTTAGAAAGATCTTCCGGATTAACAGGATGTTCTTCAGTTTCTGGCAAAGAATTTCCTGTCAAAGTGACACCTCAAAGAAATCATTTTCTACGAACAATTCTTGATAATAAGGATACTAAGAGAATGACTGAAATCAGACTTGGGCCTGGAAGTAAACTGTCCTCTTCTTCTTCAATAGGTTCATCAATAACTACATCTGATTTGAGAACTGTAAACGGTAATGCTTTCTTGACAGATTTTGATTGGTCTGTACTCAATGTCACATTAAGAGTTCCAGAAGCTTCGGTTGCAGCTTGCATTAGTGGTGGTTTGACCTCAATAGTTATTTCTTGCCAGCCACCTGGAACAAGCTCATCTGTTTCAGAAGGTAAGGTAAACCATGACGTTCTTTTACCTTCTATTTTAAGACTGCATGTCTCAACGGTATTTCCATTATTAGTAATGCGAACTGTGAATTTTCCAATAGTACCTGCTGTAACATCATCTGCTGTTGTTTTGACTTCGACATCAATGTCTGCTTTTTCATCAATGTATATTACAAAAGAAATACCAATTTCTTCTCCTGATTGATCAGAAGAAACTTTAGCATCAATAGCATTGTCACCTCCGAAAACATTCTCTGGAACATCAATATTCAGATAAATTGTTTTTGATTGCATTGGACCCAATGTAAATGATGATTCTGAAAAAGAGGCCAACCATCCTGCAGGTGCTGAAGGCGATGGCAAACTAACATAATCTACCGAATTTCCCTCGTTAGTTACAATTATTTGGAAAGGAATAGAATCACCAGGTGCACCATCCTTTCTTTCAGTAGGTACTTCAACTGATAAATCATAGACGGGATTTGTATAAACTGTAAATGTATCAAAATTTGAAACTTTGTTATTTAGACCTGAGACTGCTTCAAGATGGAGGAAAACACCATTTACCACATTGGCAGCTTCATTTGGATTTGTAGTTATTTGTAACACAAAAGAAGAGGTCTGCCCCTTACCGACAGAAATTTTAGAAGAACATACACTATTGACAAGAATACATGTTTCCCACCCCTCAGGAAGACCTGTGACTTCTAAATTAATGTCGTCCTCTATGTTTGCGTTATTTGTTACTTCAACATTAAAAATATGTATTTCACCAGGGCCTTCAAAGGATTCAATTTCCAAAACATCTATTGTGAATTCAGCATAATATTCGATTTTAACTGAAATGGCTAATTCTGCAACCTTAAAGTCGTCTTCATCTAATATTACATCAATTGTAAAGTTAAAGAAACCTGGATTTTCATTATCTGCAACTGTAAAAGCAAAATTGAAACCCTCTGCACCACCATATGGTTCTAATTCCATAGTTTGGTATGGCAGATTTTCAAAAGTCCATCCGTCTGGAATCTCATCCGATTCAAAAGTATATGATTGATGGCTGTTACCCAAATTAGTAATCGTTACAGCCATATCTGAAGAATCCCCTGGATTCATAATAAAACCGGAATCCCAAGCAACATGACGATTCAAGACTTTATCAACTGTTGTAAGTGTTGTTATGTCATCTGTAACTGAAGTATCTGTTTTGGAATGTGCTATGACGCCCATTTCTGCAGATTCAGTATTTCTAGCAGAACTAGGAACATCCACGTATAATCCAATTTCAAAAACATCACCATCATCCAAATCTAAAATTTCATAAGTACTTAGATCAACACCCCAAGCGCTACAATCATCACACCTGATAATTTCTAAGACAAAATCATCCGGGTCTGAACCTGTATTCTCAAGACTAACTGTGTAAACAACAGTAGTCCCTGGGTCACCGCCTTTCTCTACAGAATCAACAGATAGACTCAAATCAAGTATTGGAATTCTAACTGAAGTATTCATTTGAACTGAATCACTAAAATGATCTCTATTCATGGAAGTTACTTCAACAAATGATAGTGACCAATCATCCTCATCAGAATCATCAGGACTAGTAACATTCATTACAACAACTGTCTCCTCACCTGGTTCTAAATTCTCAATAAAAAATTGACTTAAATTAGAACCCCAACCATCTTTCATTACATCACCTATTTCTAGAGTGTATGAATCTGCTGAATCACCATTATTTGAAACATATAGTGAATACAATGTTTGACCTCCTGGAATTACTTGCTTGTCAAAAGCATCAGGAATAATATCTACATCATAAGTTAAACCATCATTAACGGATGTATTAGTGTCACAGTAACCATAAATATAATCATAGGAAGAAGTTTGGACACGGGCAAAGGCTTGAATTACAGCGTACTCATCCTCTGCAGCTTTAAGAGGAATACTAACCTCAAGTGCAAAGGTTTCTGATTCATCAGGATCCAATTCTATTGAATCTAAACCAGGTTCAGATTCCCAATCCCAAGGTAAATCGCCTACCTCTAATGCAAATTCCTCACTTGTTTCACCAACATTCTTTACTTCTATTGAATAATAAACGTCTTCACCACGATTTCCATTCTTATTCGGAGACTCGCGCAAATAAATATCTACAGCATAAATCATATCTATTTCTAGAGTGTATTGTCGTGTATCGCTAACTGATGTTGAATTTTGTGAAGTAGCTTTTACATTGAAATCCATTGAATCACTATCATAAACTCCTTGAACTGGAGCTTGAAATGTAAATGATACAACTTCTTGACTGCCTGAAGCTACAGATACAGTTCCTTGGTCTGCTTCAGCATCCCAACCTACTTCATATTCATCATCCCAAGTAACTGAAAGATCGTAAGTATCATCAAATGTACCTGTATTAGATACTGTGAATTCTGCAGTTAACTCTTCATTACGTGTTACTTCTGAAAATCCCGTATTACCTTCTGCAAATTCAACTGAGACTTCGTAATCTCCTCTTGCTAAGTCTCTATTTGAGTCAGAAAAAAGTTTTGAATTTTGCTCTACACTACTATGGTTTACACCTACAATCGGAGAAACCAAAATTAATGCGAGTAGCGTCACTATAAAGCTAGAAGCGCTCTTAGACATAAATTATAGATGGAGTCTAAAGTTTATATAATTATTACTCGCCATTTTCTTTGTCATCTTGGCCCTTATCCAAGGCCTTTGTTATAGATTTTACTTCTTTTTCTAAATTGTGTATATCATCCTTGAGTTTCAGCATAGAAACTTCAAAAGGGGTGAACCCTTGACTTGAAAGAGCTCTTGTAGCTATGAACATGCCTATTAAAATTCCGCCCAAAACAGAGGCTAGGAGAACCGTAAAAACTTGAAATGAATAATAGGTAAGCAGACCACTAACGTCTAGCGGTATAACTCCTTGATTAATTAAAAACATCAACAACAAAAAGACTACAACAGATGCAACTGTAGCTTGATAAATTACTGGGAATTTTGTGGGATTCATTCTCTAAACTCCAAAGCTTTGTTATGAGGTAAATTCCAAATTGAAGGAAGCTCCTCATCACTTTCTTCAACTAAAACCTCAGCAATATATTTATCATCTTCGGTATCTTCTAATTGAGATATCCGAATTTTACAATTATAATCCCAAAAAACTTTTTTGAGATCTGCCGCCACATACAAATTGAAATAACCGTCTTCATCCGTTATATTTTCCATTTCATCCTTAGAAATGTGTTTTTGGTGGCTAAAGACAGATGCTAAAGTTTCATTAACTCCTCCTACAAAAATTGTCAGATTGTCCATTTTTACACGCGGTATTGAATAAATATAAATCCATGTACTTTCATCATCAGAGTCCAGTTGTAAAGATATAATCGTCATACTTGGGTTTGTATCTTGACAGCCTGCAAAGGCAATTGTAATGAGCATCAGGGCTATACCAAAGGTCCGGTACACTTAATGATTCTAGAGAAAGGGGCTAATAAAAATAACCATTCTAATAAAGGATAGTATCAATAACTAGCCTTCGTGAGGGGAATTATGCCTGCAAAAGGTTTTCAGATAATTGGAATCGAAGCGAAGAGGCACCGGAAATCTGGCCCTCAAAAACAAGTTAGAATCGATCATAATACTAATATTGTTTCTGTAAGAAAGATTAGTGATAACGAATTAATTGTAGAAGCAAGATATACTGTTTCATATGGGCTATTAGGCATTGTTCAATTAGATTGTGAAGTTACATATCATGAAGGAAAAAGTGATTCTATCAAAAAAGCTGATGAAAGATGGCAAAAAGAACACAAATTACCTGATAATATTGCAGAAATGATTCATAATCGCGTCTTGGGGCAAGGATCATTTGAAGTCTTAAACATAGCTAAAAAATTGAATCTACCACCACCCTTCAAAATAGAGGTACCACAAATAAAAATTGGTAAAAAAGGTGAAGTTTCTAAGAATCATAGTGGACCTGAAGTAGCATAAGATGGAAAAGATTGAATTTGAATGTCCTGTTTGTGATGAAAAGAATAGCATAATCTTAATGGGATACGATAAAGCTGAATTTGATAAAAAATGTAACAGTTGTAAATCAGATTTAGAGATTCTCAAAACTGATGATGATATTCGTGTTAAGTCAAAAAAGAAAATTACAAATCTGGAAAGCAGTGTTCCTTTGGATTACAAAAAATATAAGCCAGAAAAAACAAATGAGAAAACAGCTGTATTTATTGCCATTCTAATATTAACTTCTTCTCTAATGGGTATATCTACTGGTTGGAGCTTATCAAATGCACTTGAGATTGATTATAGTGATGAAGAAGAAATAAATTTAGAAATTGTTGTTATACTTGGGGCTGCTGCAAATAATGCTTCTAATTTAGAAAATGTAACAATTTTCTTTAACAATGAAGAAATGAACTATAAATATAATGAAAATGGAAGCTACAATGTTCTTGTAACTCCTGGTAAGTATACTGCAAGAGTAATCGCTACAGAACATAAAACTGCAACTATGGAATTTTTTGTACCTCCTCAAGAGAATTATTTACGTTTACCAGAGACAAATGAAGGAATTGAAGGAGTAAATAAATTTACTTTTAGAATGGAAGAAGGTAATGGAAATATTACTTTAGAAGAGAATGTTTACATCAAGGTATTTTCTTGGTGTCCTAATTTAGCCTATCTTTTCTCATTAATGGGAATTTGGGGGTCATTCGTTACTTACAAACGCCAATCTTACAAAAATGCACAAATTGGAGCATTCTTTTCTGTAATGGCTATGGGTTTCCTAATAATAGGCCCAATATTAGGGATTATGGCCTTATATTATCTCAAAAAACATAAAAATATCTTCACCGCTTCTTTTAAAAACTAGAAGTACGCGCCTATTTTGTGAGCTTGAAGGCTGGACTGGAAGTTCATCAGCAGCTTGATTGTGGAAAACTTTTCTGTAAATGTGATGCTTTAGAAGCTGGAAATGACAGAATATTTACAAGAAGATTACATGCAACTTCGAGCGAAATGGGCACTGTTGATATTGCTGCAAAGGCTGAAGGAATAAGAAAATTCACCTATTTTAACAAGAGCTGCAACTGTTTAGTTTATACTGATGAAGAACCACCTCGTGGCCCAAATAAAAATGCAATAGAAATTGCACTACAATTTGCAAAACTTGCAGATTCAAAGATAATTGAAGAGATACATTTCATGAGGAAAGTAGTAGTTGATGGATCAAACACTAGTGGATTTCAAAGAACTGCCTTAGTTGCTACAGGTGGTAAAATAAAATACGAAAATGGAACTATTGAACTTGATCAAATTTGCCTTGAGGAAGATTCATGCAGACATGGAAAGAACAAAGATGAATATCTTTTAGATAGATTAGGTATTCCTTTACTAGAAATTACTACTAAACCTCAACTAAAGACTCCTGAACAAGTGCAAAACGCTGCAAAAGCTTTGGGCCGACTTTTGCGTGCATGTAGAGTAAAAAGAGGATTAGGAACAATTCGCCAAGATGTCAATGTTTCCATTGATGGGGGAGAACGTGTAGAACTCAAAGGATTTCAGGATTTATCATCTATGTCAAAAGTTGTTGAAAATGAAATTGAGAGACAGACCAACCTAAAAGCATTGAAAGGATGTGAAGTTTCAGAAACAATGGATGTGACAAAATATATTTCTAAAGATAGGGGTACTGCATTGGCATGCAAATTAACGGGCTGGAAGGATAACTTAGGAACTAAGGATTCTCCTAAAGGACACATAAGAATGGGGCAAGAACTATCTGATTACGCTAAAAAAGCAGGAGTCAAAGGAATAATGCATAGTGATGAATTACCTGCCTATGGCATAAGTTCTGAAGAAACTGAAGAAATACAAAAGCAATTAAATTGTAAAAAAGATGATGCTTTTGTTTTGGTATTTGGAAAACTGGATATGGCTAAAGATGCAATGAAACGAGTTATAGATAGAGCTGGTATTAATGGAGTCCCCAAAGAAGTGAGAAGAGTAACGCCAGAAGGAAGTACTCGATTCTTAAGGCCAATGCCAGGAGCCTCAAGGATGTATCCTGAAACTGACATCCCACCAATGACTCTAAGCAAAATATATGTAAAAATTCCAAAAACATTAGACCAAAGAGAAGCTGAAATTCCATTGAATGATGAAGAGTCTAAGCAAATCGTATCAAGAAATTTAGATAAGAAATTCTATGATTTGATTGAAATATATGATAATCCAAGTATAATATCTAGATTATTATTACATACCTTACCCAACTTAGAAAATGACGAAAACATAATAGTTGGAAATAAAGCAATTACTAAAGTATTGGAATTAGTTAGAGATAAAAAAATAGCTAAGGAAGGAATCAAAATTGCCTTAGTACAAGTCAGGAAAGGTGAAGAAATAGAACTGATGAATGAAAATATTGAAGCAGAAGTGGCTGATTTTATAAAAAATCTGATTGATGAAAAAATTGACTTTGTGAAGGAAAAAGGAATGGGAGCTATTGGACCTTTAATGGGGCCTGTAATGTCTAACTTCAGGGGAAAAATGGATGGCTCAAAAATAAATGAACTTCTCATTAAAGAAATAAAAGGGAAAATATGATTAAGAATGCATTAATCCTAGCTGCTGGAAAAGGTACCCGAATGTGGCCCTTGAGTGAAAATATTCCTAAACCACTTTTACCATTAGGAGGCCTTCCAATTATAGAAAGACAAATTCAAGAATTAATGAAAGTTGGAGTTGAAGAAGTACATATTTTAATTGGATATCGTATGAAAGAAATCTGTGATTATTTGGATAATGCAGAGCTAGATGTTAACATACATTACATTGTTCAGGAACAACAGAATGGAACTGGCCATGCTGTAAACCAAGCTAAAGGAAAAATTAGTGGTGATTTTTATTGCTTAAATGGAGATCTTATAATCAATGCAGAAAATTTGATGATTTTGAGAGAAAATGAAGGAGAATTAACTATGATGGTTACAAAAGTACCTGATAGCAGTAATTTTGGAGTAGTGGAAAGCAAGAATGGTCACTTAATCTCAATAATTGAAAAAGGAATTGGCGGTGAAGGTATGATTAATGCAGGTATCTTTTTGTTCAATGAAAAAATTTTCAGTGCTATTGATGGAATAGAAAAATCGATTAGAGGAGAGTATGAACTAACGGATGCACTAGAAAGTATAGCAAACCAAATACATGTCATAAATTATCAAGGATTCTGGAAAGACATTGGCAATCCTTGGGATTTGATTACCACAAATGAAGAATATATGAAAAATAATGTTGAATCTATTAAAGGAACTATAGAAGATAATGTGGCAATAAAAGGTATCATTCATTTAGGAGAAGGATCTATTCTTAAATCCGGAACCTATATTGAGGGGAATGTTTGGATTGGAGATAACTGTATCGTTGGACCTAATGCATATGTCAGAGGTGGAACAGTTCTTTGTGGCATGAATAAAATTGGAGCATCTACTGAAGTGAAGAATTCAATCTTTCTAAAGGGTGCAAAAGCACCACATCATAATTATGTTGGCGATTCGATTATTGGAGAAGGAAGTAATTTAGGTTCTGGAACTAAAATTGCTAATCTTAGATTTGATAAGAAAACTATTGAAATAACCCACAAAGGAAAAAAAAGTGATTCAGGCAGAAAAAAATTAGGGGCAATTATTGGAAAAAATGTTAGTACTGGAATAAATGCATCGATAAATGCAGGTTCAATCATTGGAAATGATGTTAAAATTGGACCAAATACACTAATATCTGGAACCTACGAATCAAAAAGCACAATAGTATAATGCAAATACTCCAAGTCACTCCATATTTTTACCCTCACTTTGGAGGCGTCGAATCACATGTATTAGGACTTTCAGAGAATTTAATCAAATTAGGACATGAGGTTGAGGTTGTGACTTCAAGATATAGTCGTATGCCTGAAATTGAAAAATATAATGATATCAAAATAACTCGTTTACCGCAATGGATTAATATGTATAATACACCAGTAGTAACTGCAATTCGATCTTTTGTAAGAAAAAATCATGCTGATGTAGTCCACGTACACTCTCCACCACCTTTTACAGAACGATTTGCTGCAAAGGGTGCTAAAGAATCAAATAAGCCCTTAGTGGTTACACACCATTGTGATTTAGAATTAAAGGGAATATTTGGAAATATAGCAGTCAATTTATATCAATCAATGCTGGGGAAATATCCACTAGAAACTGCTGATAAAGTAATATCGACAACAAAAAGCTATGCTAGTACATCAAGGAGTCTATGGGACATAGATGTAGATGTAGTCCCGAATGCAGTTGATATTGACAGATTTCATCCCACAAATGAAGGAAAACATATAAGAGAGAAATATGCTGATAATGATGAACCAATAGCTCTTTTCGTAGGAAGACTAGTGCCTCATAAGGGAATTGGAATACTTATTAGAGCTATAGAAAGGACAGAACGCGGAAAACTACTAATTGTAGGAGATGGGCCGTATCTTTCTTGGTTAAAAAAACTTGTTAAAAAATTAGATATTGTAAAAAGAGTTGTATTCGTAGGGCCAATTTCTGATTACTGGCTACCTTCATATTACGCAGCTACAGACGTCGTCGTTCTGCCTTCTACTTCTAGATTAGAAGCATTCGGAATTGTTGGTCTTGAGGGTATGGCCACAGGAAAACCACTAATCTTAAGCGATATTCCTGGTGTTCGTGATGTAATCTCAAATGAAGAAGGATTTATTGTTGAACCCTTAGATCCTGATGCAATTTCTGAGGCTTTAGAAAAAATCTGGAATGGGCCTGAAATGGCAAAACAAATGGGAAAGAAAGGAAGGGAACGTGTTGTTAATCTATTTTCATGGGAAAAGGTTGCGAAGGATGTTGAAAAAATATTTTACGATGTCACCTCTAAATAACTAATTTGGGATCTATATCTTCAAGTGCACGATTATAATAAGAAAAGTCTTTGCTTTGAGCTTTCAGAACTAATGCCTTCCCAACCAGAGCATCAGGACTAGAAATATCGCAACCTAAAGCAGATTCGAAGTAACTATTTGCATCACTATAATTGTCCATTTCATAAGAACACCAACCTGCTGATATCCAACCCTCAATTTTGTTAGGATCTAAATCTATAGCTTTTTTAGAAACTTTAAGAGCTTCATCCTCTTTTTTCAAACTTCTTAAACAGTCAATCTTAATTATTAAATCTTGAAAATTATTATCATGTAAGAAGTCTAGTGCAAGCTCAGGATATTCAGCGGCCAATTTATAACCAATCAAAGATGAAATTTCTTTATTAGTACTAAAACTTGAGAAAATAGAATCAATACTATTGTGAATTTCTTTAGAATCCATAACCTGAAACAACAACTTATGACCTGTTATTGATTCAGGATCGATATCTAAACCTCTTTGAATTGTATCTCTAGCTTCATCAATTTTATCATAATCAATCAAAATTCTTGCTTTCCTAAAATAAGGCCTACTATTTTCCGAAGCTATAGTAATCGCATTTGTATATTGCCGTATACCTTCATGAACAACTCCTGCTTTCTCAAGTATTCGGCCTTTTTCAATCCAATCCAAATCTCTCATTCTATTACGTGATAAAACATCCTGAGCCCGGACTGCTTCATCATAACATTGCAATGCTCGTCTTCTATTGTTTAACTCTAGATTAACATCGCCTAATGCTATCCAACAGGGCACATGTTGTCCATCAACTGAAAGACCTAGATTGATAATTTGGCGGGCTTTATCTAAAAGATTTAATTTCATAAAACAACGACAAAGTGCTTCATGATAATCTGGGTCTTCATCGTCTAACTCGATTGATGTTTCTATATATTCTAAACCTTCTTCAGGTCTATTCAGATGTGTTAGAGCCCTTCCCTTAGCCATCCAAGCATAATGAAAAGTTGAATCTAGTTCAATCGCTTTCTCATGATAAGGAATTGATTCTTCGTATCTGTGTAAGTGATCCAATGCATTGCCTATATTGTTAACTGCTATTACATAATCAGGATCTAAGGCTAAAGATTTCTTATAAATCTCAATACTAAGTTCATATTGGCCCTGATTATAATGAACATTTGCCAAATTATTCCAAGCTATTTTATCATCAGGATCTAATTCTACAGCTCTCTGATAATAATCCTTTGATTCGTTTAAGCGACCTGATAATTGTAAAGTGTATCCATAATTGTACCAAGCAACGGCGTAACTAGGGTCTGAACGCATAGACTCATCATAGCATCTCAAAGCCTCATTCCAACGATTGATATTGAAATTTGCAAAACCTCTGTTATTCCATGCGGGTGCATTTTTAGGTTCTAATTCCAAAGAACGAGCATATGATTGAATTGCATCTTCAAATTGGCCTAATCGCTGGAAAGAATCTCCTAAACGCATATGGTATCTTGAAACATCAGGGGCAAGCTCACAAGCTTTAGTATAATATTCTTGAGCTTTAGTGGAATTGCCTTGAGACATTTCAAGCATCCCAAGACGATTATGCATTTGTGGATCTTCAGGTGCTAAAGCCAGAGCATCGAGAAATTTTATTCTTGCCTTTTTAATATCTCCATCATCAATAAAATTCTCTCCCAACCTGACTAAATCAATGATATCCATATTATTCCTCAATTATTTTATTAATCCTCTCTATTGCAATATTAGTATCTTTTTTCAATTTTTCCCATTCATCTCCTCCATGTTCTCTAGGATCTGGTTTGTGCTCAAGTGCCATTTCATAGCATTCTAGTGCTTCTCGTGGCCTATCAAGTAATTCTAAAACATATCCTTTGTTGTGCCATGCCCAAGAATAATCTTTCTTCAGAACAATTGCTCTATCATAACAATCCAATGACTCCTCAAGTCGATTAAGTTGTCTAAGTGTCACTCCTCTATTATTCCAAGCACTTCTATTCTTAGGATTTAATTCGGTCGATTGCTTAAATGCGTTAAGTGCTTCGTTCAAATCACCAACCCGAAATAGTGCTTTACCCAAATTAAACCAACAAACTGCATACTTAGGATTAGAAACAAGAGCTCTACGATAACTATCAATTGCTTTGTGATTATAACCTAAACGAGTAAGAGCTACGCCTCTATCATTGTAAATTACTTCATCCTCCACTAGTAGACTTTTATTAATTGACTCAGATGCTGCTTTATATTCTTCTAATTCATCATGCGATTTACCTTTAGCTGCAAGTACTTCATTATCTCTTGGTCTAAAATCTAAAACTTTGTCAAACAAATCAAGAGCTTCTCTATAGTTACCAAGAACATGAAGAATTTTCCCTTTTTGATACAAAGAATCTCGATGTTTAGAATTTTGTTCCAGAATTTTGTCAAATTCAATTAGAGCTTCGTCATATTTACCAGTCTCGCGTAATGCTTTTCCCTTAAGAAAATGGGCTTCAATATAGTTATGATTTTGTTTCAATGATTTAGCAGAGAAATCCAAGGCTTTTTCTAATTTGCCCATGCCTAAATATGCTAACCCAATATCCTTGTAAAGTATGTCTTTTTTCTTAATTTTAGAATCTAAAGCATGTAATATTTTTAATGCCTGAACATAATCCTTAGATCTTAAAAAAATTTTAGCTAGCTCATGATTCAGATTCTTACTATCTGGCTTTAATTCCAATGCTTTGCGTATTGATTTTTCAGCCTTCTTGTAATCCTTCAATTTGCTATAAGAAATCGCAGCTAATTTGAGCTCATGAATTTGGCTATTTGTTGATTCAGGCACGATGCCCCATAATAGGTCAATAAAAAGTAATCGAAGCGCTGAGAAGTTTATTTAATACCTAATTAATGACTTAGTAATGGCTGTTAACCTAGATGGTAATTCCTTAACCATCAACAAATTAGTGAATGTTGCGCGCAATAATGAAAATATTAGCATTGGAAAAGAGGCTTGGAAAAGAATTGATGATTGCAGAAACATGCTTCAAAGTAAAATAGATGCACATGAAATCATGTATGGAATAACCACTGGTATTGGTGAATTCTCTGAAGTAACATTAACACCTGAACAAACCCAAGAATTTCAAGAATTATTGGTCAGAAATCATGCTGCAGGTATTGGAGAACCGATGGAACTTGAACTTGTTAGGGGAGCTATGTGTGGTCGTATAAATGTACATGTAAAAGGTTATTCTGGAGGCAGGAAACAAATAACTGAATATCTGAAGGATGTACTAAATCACCAAATTACTCCTGTAGTTTGTGAGAAAGGTTCTGTTGGAGCTTGTGGTGACTTAGCACCAATGTCCCAAATTGCACTAGCACTAATGGGTGAAGGTGAAATGTTTGTAAATGGAAATAGAACCAATTCTAAAAAAGCTCTGAGAGAGATTGGATTAGAACCTTTAGAACTCAAAGCAAGAGATGGATTGGCTCTAATTAATGGAAGTAATGTTCTCACAGCTTTAGCAGCACTTATACTCTATGATGCAGAAAGATGGATGAAGATGCATGATATTGCAGCCGCTATGACTTTGGAAGCTCTGAAAGCCAATATGAAACCATATGACAAACGAATACATTCACTTAGGGGATTTCAAGGCTCACAAAAGATAGCTAACAATTTAAATTTATTAACCGCTGATTCTGAAATATTATTTAGTGGTGAGAAGAAAGTTCAAGACGCATATTCAATGAGATCAACTCCTCAAGTAGCTGGAACATTGAGAGATTCACTCGAATTTGCAAGAACTCAAGTAGAAACTGAGCTAAATGGTGTTGGAGATAATCCTATATTTTTGACAAAAGAAAAGGAAGTTCTAACTGGAGCAAACTTCCAGGGGAGCCCTATTGCTTTGCCCATGGAAATGATTGGAACTGGATTAAGTATGGTAGCAGTCTTATCTGAAAGACGATTAAACCGATTAACAAATCCTGCATTATCAGTCGGACTACCTCCATTTTTGACAGAAAAACCTGGTTTGCATTCTGGCATGATGTTATCTCAATACACTGCTGATGCTTTAATCGTAGAAACTAGGATACTATCTCATCCTGCTGCGAATCAATCAATTCCTGCGGCTGCAGATCAAGAAGATTTTGTTTCTATGGGGTTAACTACGTGTCAGAAGGTAAAGCAAATTATGGATAATTGTTTTGCAGTATTAGGTATTGAAATGATGGCTGCTGCACAAGCTCTAGATATAAGAAAAGGAAAGCTTGGTAAAGGAACTTCAATTGCTCATAAAGTGATAAGGAAATATGTTGATTATCTCGATGAAGACAGACCGCTCTACAAAGACCATAACACAATGGTAGAACTACTAAAATCTAATGAAATACTAGAAACTGTAGAGAATGAACTAGGAAAAAAGCTAGCCTAATTATTTGTAAACTCTATTATTGCTTCACGCACTACCTTAACTATCAGATCTATTTCTTCAGATGTTATCCAAAAATGTGGTGTGAAACGAAGAGCATTCGTACCGCCATGAATTACACCTAAACCTCTACGGCGGCACCAAGGTTCAACCGCATCAAAGCCAATAACTGGCAAAATATCCGGTTTTAATTCAATACTACACAACAGACCTGTGCCCTGAACTTTAACAACATATTCTGGAAATTCCTTTGCTAATATATTTAATTTTTCTACAAATTCAATTCCTCGAACTCGAATGTTTTTCCGTAATTCGGGAGTTATATTCTCAAGAACTGCCGTAGCTGTTTCAAGTGCACGGGGGTTAGTTGTCATAGTATTACCATAGATTCCAGTAACATAGAGATCTGATGCCCTAGAATTCATACCTAATACTGAAAATGGATATTGGCCCGCATTAACTGCCTTGGACCAGGTTTCAAGATCTGGCTCTTCACAATCTTGGAAACCATCATAGTCAATTATTGAAAGGCATCCTTGACCTCTAATTCCTGCTTGAATAGAATCAATCAAAAGTAATGAACCATGTGATTTGGTTAATTTCCTAGCTTCATCATAAAATTCTCGACTAATACATTGTCCAGGATTACCTTCTCCTTGAACTGGTTCTATAGCCATTAATTCTATGAAAACATTATCTTTTTCGGCCTTTGCAAAAACGTCTCTAAGCGCTTGAACATTATTTGGCGGAACAAGATAAAGATTATCTCTATCTCTGAATGAAGCCAAATTTTTGTCGTAACTGTCTTTACAAGAGTGTGACATTTGTGCAGGACGATCTGTCCTTCCATGAAACCCTTGCTCTATTGCAAGAAGTTTAATCTCTTTACCCTCGTGCCTACCTCCAGGCGATGTTAACCTATTCGAATTAACATCGGCTATACGTAAACTAACAGTTACTGATTCGGAACCACTATTCATACATATGAAATGTGTAAAAGGGCAATGTCCTCTAGTATGGCCAAGTTCCTGTCTCAAATTATCATCAAGGCGTTTTTGTGAGAAAGAAGGCGTCATTACATTAGCCATGACCCAATTTTTTGACATTGTATCAATAACTGAATCGGGACCATGTCCTGAACCAAGCATTCCGTAACCACCATTGTCATGGACTACCGCTCCATGTGAAGTTACAATCCAAGGTCCTTTTGCTGCAATTGCAATGTATTGGTTTACTGTTGCAGGTTTATAGAAATTAACAAATCCACTCTGTAAATCCTTGATTAAAGAAGACTCGCTCTGCATTAGTAAATCGGTACCAAATTCTTCGCGAAGAACATGATGATAATCATATGCTTGATCTATTGCTGTTACTAAATTAGAATCTAAAGAAAGAAATTTGGAAATCTCTGAATCACTGAGCCCTATAGTATCCGCTTCTCCACTATTCTTTCGAATATCCTCTAACTTAGGCAGTGATGCTTCAGAAGAATCGGTAGTACTAGCACTTGCGGCCATTATTTATATAAGAAATATATGCCCTAATTAAACTATTCTATAAACTAAGAAGCTAGTTTAAGCATATTCACAAATGTTGGTAACTCCTCTACGGTACTTATATCTTTAGAACACAAAGCCGATAATTCTTTCCTTACTCGTAGATTAGGAGATAAATCACATGATTCACCATAATTCTTGAGACGGGTGGCTAATTTTTCTCCTGTACGATCCCAATCCATTAAAATAACAAAATTAGAGCCTCGACCATATTTCTGAACTAAATTCTCTACAGTAGAAAGTACTGATTTACCATCATTTAATTCTACCAAATTACCGCTATATCCTAGGTTTCGTAAAGCTGCTGTATCTCTCTTACCTTCTACAATAACTGGAGCGTTAATCGCTTTCAATGAATCCCAAATTCTATTAAATGATTCCAAACGCTCTTGACTGCTATGTCTTCCTTTCTTAACCATTCAGTTGATTGGAATAATATGGACTGGGGGTCTTAAGTTAAGCCATCTGCTGAACCGTGATGATTAAGGTTCAGGGCTTAACCAAATATTACGGGAGTAAGCCTGCTGCAAAAGACATCACTTTTGAAGTACAAAAAGGAGAAGTTTTTGGGTTACTAGGTACTAATGGTGCCGGGAAATCAACCACTATCAAGATGTTATGTGGCCTTCTAAAACCTACAAGAGGATTGATAAAAATTGGAGATATTGACCTTAATAGAACCCCATTGAAAGCTAAATCATTAATGGGATACCTTCCTGAGAATCCATTAATTTATGACAAACTTACAGGTGCTGAAACTCTAGAACTAATTGGTAAACTTAGAAAATTATCAAATGAAATGATTGAACAGCGAGTCAAATATTATGCTGAAACTTTAGGACTAGGTGAACAAATTTATCATGAAGTTGGCACATATTCAAAAGGTATGAGACAAAAATTAGCTATCGCAATGACCTTAATTCATGATCCTGAAATGATATTACTAGATGAACCTGCAAGTGGACTTGACCCGAGATATGCCAAACTTCTAAAAGATTGGATTAAAAATTTGTCTGCGAATGGAAGAACTGTATTGCTTTCCACCCATATTATTGAGATGGCTGAAACATTATGTAACAGAATTGGCATCATAGATCAAGGGAAATTAATGACAATTGGAACTGTTAATGAAATTCAAACCAGTACTGGTGTAACAAATCTTGAAGATGCCTTTATTCGATTGATAAGTGCGTAGAAGTACGCTTTTGGCATTCTTTGATAATTTTTTTAGCCCATTGGAGTTTCTCAAGCTTTCGAGGGCTGTATTCACCTGTAAATTCACCAATCTTTTCAAAATTAAAACCTACTAGTCTTACTGAATTACATTCTAAAGAAAGACACATCATCAGAGAACGATCTCCATCTGTAAAGCCACCCCAACTGAATGTATGAGGTGAGGGGTATGTTGTGGTTATACATTTGGGCTTTATTTGATTAGAATAGAGACTAACGCGAGAAAGATTATCTCCATGTGCATGTATGATTACATTCGAACCATTCTGACTTGCCCAAACAATATCTGGAATATAACCATCTAAATCACTAATGATCCATTCTGGAATGATATCTCTTTTCAAACTAGCCCGCAAAGCCCCATCGGCTACAATTAAATTTTCATTTGGTAATTCTGATGATTCACTAAGACCAGCACCAACTACAACAAAATCTCTTCCTACAAATGAAGATTTTATGGATGATTTAGTAAAGGTTAGTCGTGAAACAAGTTTAGCTGCTAGCTCCTCTCGAACTTTTGAAAATTGGAACTGTGAATTAATTTCATCTTGAAATTTCCACCACCAATCTATCTCAAAAGTCAAGACTAGACCAAAGCTTTTGACGAAATATAATCGTTCCTATCTTAGAGGGCGTTGCCGTCTTCGTCACAAGGTACTTCTTCGCCTGTATCTGGATCAATGTAGTAGAATGAACCGTCTTCATCTTCATAGATTTCGACTTCATATTCATCATCATCGCCATCAAAGTCACCGAAGTCTCCAAAGTCTGCACCACCAACTGAACCACCAGATGCTGCTGCACTCAATAGATTCATAATATTATTCTCTACTGCTGCTGCATCTCTAGCCTCGGCTGAGGATTGAAGTGCGTCAATCTTGCGCTTGGTTGTTTCATAGGACTCTGTCATTTCAGTTAATTTTTCTAACTGCTCATCACGTTCCATCTTCAATATATGAGCTAATTGCTCTTCTATCTTAGATAGTTCACCACGTGCGGTGACAAGTCTGCCTAATGCATTGTGGAATCTCTCAGCTACCATTTCGATATCTGGATCTTCTAAGTCCAATTGCATTTGCTCTTCTTCTTTTGCACTTGCTTCTTCAGCTGCTTCAAGCTCTTTGAGCTTTTCTTCAGCTGCTATCTCCTGGGCCTTAACCAGGATCTCATTGAAAGCTGAAAGATGCTCTTCCAACTTTGTAGCCGCTCGAGATGCGTCATAAGCGGAGACTTCCAATAGTTCTTCACGCTCTGACAAACTCTCCATGCGGCGCTCTACACTTTCCAATCTTTGTCGGTCTCTGTCGTTCATTTCTTCATCTCCTGCTATTACACCTTGTTTCATTCTGAAGGATGTTGCTGATAGGATTACTCCTAACAAGAAAAATCCAACAAGTGCTACAAAGTTATAAAGGTAAGAATTGTCTCCCATTGTAACTGTGTTGTCGCCTACATTTATTGTAGTTGTTTGTACTGTATTACTGCCTGAATTGTCATATGCTGTTGCAGACACCGTATAATCACCTGCTGCAGCATAGGTGTGAGTGACTGCTACTGCACTTCTACCATCCAATTCTGAACTGTCAAAAGTGACGCTGTTTCCGTCACCAAAGTCTATAACGAATTGAGTAATAGTTCCATCTGTATCTTCAGGAACTGCAAATGAAAACGATTGTTCACTCTGTGCTATTGTATCAGTTGGTGCAGTAGGTGCTACAACTGTAGGATCTGTATTAGCAATAGTTGTTGTGAAAGTATGACTTCCGGTCATACCATTAGAATCTGTTGCAGTCATTGTAGTATGCCATGTTCCTGCATTTGTATATGCTCCACTTGCAAAGCCACCTGCCGCATCTGTAACACACTCAATTCCTTCATTGCTACAATCTGCTGTATTTTCTGTTAATAGTGCTGCATTGAATGTATTGACTGTTACTCCAAATGTGTGTGGAACTGATATTCCATCAACTGCATCTGATACTGTAAAGGATACATCACCACTTGCTGCTGCATGAACTGTAAAAGATAAAGTACCACTCTGACCAGCCTCTAGTAAAATCACAGCAGTGTCAAAACTTAATGCATCATCCATTGCAGTAACTGCAAAACCACTAGTGACACCCGTATTTGTTACTGTAACTGTTCCTGAAGCACTGTCGCCAGCATTGTGATTGTAACTAGCTGAGTCTGTAGAAACTGTAGCTGAACGTGTGTTATCTGCTACTGTGATAGTATATGGGCTATATGAGGCAGTCTCACCACCACCACCTGCTACACTAGCTGATGCTGTAGATGAGGACCCACTAGCTGCATCTGCTGGCACTGTGATTGTCAAAGTAGATGTGCCACTTGCACCCTCTGCTAAGCTGAGAGAAGTTGATGAACTACCGCTCATCCATGTTGCATCAAAGAATACTGAAAAAGAATCTGCACCATTTCCATTGTTAGTGACTGTATAACTAATTGTGAAACTGTCACCTGGATTCAAAGTAGATGGTTGGTCACTAGTACCTAAGGCAATAGTTGCACCATAAGTTTGTTCTGCTGTAGTTGTTGCTGTAGCTCCATCACCATCTGGGAATTCCCCTGCATTGAAACTAATTACATCAGTGTCACCATTACTAGCTAATTCGCTAACTGTATGTGTGACTTCGACTGTGTGTGTTTGACCCATACCTAAAGTTACTTCATTTCCTGCTACTGCAAGTCCCCATTCATTACCTGAACTTGCTGAATAAGAAAAGGTTTCTTCTGCATTACCTGTGTTGGTTATTACAAATGAATAGGTTACATCGTTACCTGGAAGTGCTGAGCCTGAACTAGTTCCTATTGTAACTGAAACACTAGGATCGGTGGAAGCTACTGTTGTTTCACCGTTATGACTATTAGTCTCTGTATCATCATTACCGGCAGTTACTACTGCAGACCAGTGGTCAACAATTCCTGCTGCAACATGTGCAACATCCATCGTAATTGTAAATGTTTCAGTTGCACCTTTGGCAACTGTAACTGTTTGACTATCACTGCCTGAAGCAACCCATCCGTTGTCACTTGTTGCATCTACAGTAAAAGTGTCTTCAGAATTACCGTTATTAGTTATCTCAAAATCGTAACCATTTGAACCTGGTTGGAAGTTTCCATTACTTGGAGCAACCCATCCAAAACTACTTGTTCTAGTAACTTCAATAGTTTGTGAAAAACCATCTATAGCTTCTTCACCCCAATTATCATCAGCTACACGGAAACTTACTGAACGGGTTCCACCTAATTGATTAATAATATCTAATTCTGCTACTGTAAGAGTACATGATCCTGAATCACAGGTCATTTCTCTTTCAGAATCAGCTTCTATTGTAACATAAACTTTGAAAGTATCACCATTATCTGAGTTAGCATCACTTGCTGTAACATTGAAAACAAAATCGATTCCATTGAAATGCTTCTCTGCACTTCCAGTCACAAGTGTAGGTGCGTCGTTAATAGATACTGAAGGTCCTGAAATATCATCAGCACTTTCTGCACTATTAGAAGCTGAGAATGTAATTGCCTGAGCTGCATTTGCCCATGGAACTGTTGATATTACTGAATAATCTACTCCATTTTTACAATCTGAATTGCTTGCTCCCGCGACTAGAGATATAGAACCTACTGCTCCTACTGTGACATCAACTGTAGGAGTTCCAGTACTGTCTGCATCAAAAACACAATATGTTACTGTGAAAGTAACGTTATCTTCTTCGCCAGCGCTTGTTGGTGAAACACCTGCATTCTTCAACCATGGTGTTTCAGTATCTACTGTAAATGTAGCTGTTCGATCATCGGCAGCATCATCATGTGAATCTGTAGCACTTACAGTGACTGTAATGTCACCTCCGAGTTCTGTTGTGAAAACTTCTGAATAAACTGCACCATCTGTAGGATCATCATCTGACGTATCTAAAGTGAATGAAGCTTCACAATTATCACTAGCATCACATGCTGTAGCACTAACTGTACCTTCATGTCCATCTGCATCAGTATAAGTTACGGTTATCGTGTATGTGTCTTCTGGCATTCCACCACCAGATACACTTGCATCATCAGTCAAAACAGGTAATGTATTAACACGAACTCCTGTGTCTTCTGTTGCATCCGGTGCAGGATAAGCTACATCGTCATCTAAGTTAGAACACTCTGCAACAAAACCGTATTCAATTGTATCTGAACCTGGGGAAGCAACAAGACTTTCAGCTGCAGGTAAATCTCCAACAAGAATCGTATAGGTACCATCTGGATTTCCTCCTGAACAATCCGTACATCCTAATGTATAAGTGTCAGCTGTACCAGCAAACCAAACATAAACATTAACCGTGCCAACATCCTCGTCCTGATCATCAAAATCTATTGTAAATTGCATCAACTGGTTACCATCTACACGAGATTCATCTGGAGTGACTCCGGCATTATTCAATGTTGCTGCTTCAGCACCATTTAATATAAATAAAGCCAATACGGCCAATCCTATAGCGGACACGAATGCAATACGACTATTTGTCATTTTATACACCAATTTGCGACGACCCTGATTATGCCTCTGATTTTTACCAGATAACCATCAAAGTCAGTGCGTTACCACAATCCCGCTTTATATAAATTTATTTGTTTGGACAAATACCAGAACAACAGATAAATAATGGATTGTCTCACAACGATAATAGCATGATAGGTGATTCTATTTTTGACTTGAACATTTCAGGTCCAGTAATATGTATTGCATGTTCAGAGGATGGAAATAGAATTGCAGTAGGAGACCGTAATGGAACCTTGACTTTAGTTGATAAAACTGGTTCAGTGATATGGCAGAAACAAATCGATGAAGGCATACATGGGTTGGCAATAATTGGCAATGGAAGCAAAGTTGTCTGTGGAGGTAAAGATTGCAAACTTAGGATGTTCAATTCAATGGGAAATGTTGAATGGGAACAAACTATCGGAAAATCAATATGGTCGCTGTCTGCAGATCCTAATGGACAACATATGGCAGTTGGAACTGGTGATTCTATTTCTATGTTTACAGAAGGAGGATTACAATTGTGGGAATATCCAACAAATAGGGCAATGGTTGGAACTGGAATATCAAGAAATGGAACTGTTGTTATGGGATGTGGCGATGAATATCTATATTGCTTAGACAATGAAGGTAACTTGAAATGGGAAAAACAAAGAAGTGATTCTCTTTGGGATGTGTCTGTTGACAATAATAGTGAAACTATATTCATAGGAGGATGGGATCAAAAAATACATTGTCTAGATTTAAATGGAAATGATTTGTGGAATCTCGAAACAGGAGGTTATGTCAGATCTGTACAACCTTTAGAAAATGGAGGAGTAATTGCAGGTTCCCATGATAATCATATTTATCATTTGTCAAATTCCGGACAGCTATTAGAGAAAATTAATACCGAAGGTGAAATAACATGTATTTGTGCTTCAAAACAATTGGATATTGTCGTTGCAGGATTAGCAAACAAAATATGTGGTTTTGGAATAGATACTAATGCTAAACCAATTATTAACACACCAGAACAAAGACCTGTAGAAATCCCCTCTATAACTATTGAAGAAGAGAGTAATGAGGAATATGAACCTATGTTTGGAGTAGGAATGTTTGATGAGCCTATACCCGATACAACTGGGATTTTAAGCAGAGATGAACCTGTTATTGAACAAACATCGACCCCTGCCTATAGTAGCCAAGTTGAAAATACTAATTACTATAATAAAATACCTAGACAAAATACCGGTGGTGAATATAGAGAATTTGCTTCAGAAGTTGTGAAAGGAGATGTCAAAAATTACCTGAGACTAGGGAATTCAGCATGGATTGAAAAAAGACTAGAAAGAGCTGCTGAACATTACAAAAGAGCAACCGAAATTGATCCTGATGAACCGCGGGCATGGCACAACCTTGCCATCTGCAATTATCATCTTGCCCTAAAACGAAATCCAGAGAACATTAAAGGCGCTGTTCAAAGTGCTTATGGAGCGTTGGAAATTGCAAAAGAAAAAGGTGGAACTGATTATAAAGCTCCTGACAAAACCTTAGAATATTTTGCATCACAATTGGGATTAGAGACTGAATAATTACAATTCAACAATTGTACCTGTATAGAACGTGTACTCTACAAATAAAACCCAATCATTACCTTCATCTATTTGAACCAATAATTCAGGAACTACTGATGGTGCATCATTACAAGTTATCAACGTATCCCATTGACCTTGTCCTTTTGCACTAGTATAACCATTTTGGAAAAGATATTCATTTACTTCTTGAACACTAGCAAAAGACAAAACCAAATTTGAAGGAATAGAACTTAACACATTGAAATCTAATAACATTTCACCTGACGTACTATTTTCAGTTAAATTCAATAGATAATTAGTACTAACTGACAAAGAGAAATCGTCTGGTCTAAGTGTACCAAGAAGTGAATCCTCAGAATCTGCGTCTTCATCCTCACTCCATTCTAGACGATAGGAAGCACTGGTAAGATTGTAAGGATAATCATGATTCAATGGTGTTTGATCATCCTCTGCAGTATACCCTGCAAGAGCTGGAATCGTAACTGTCTGTTCCGAGAAACTTATATCATACGTACGAATTCGAACCAGAACCCAAGTTTGAGATGTACTAGAAAGATTGCCATTATCACTAACTACTAATGTAACTGTAAAATTACCTGTACTCTCATAAAAATGATTAGGGCGAATACCTTCACCTATATTTCCATCTCCAAAATCCCAAAGAAAAGTCAAAACATCTCCATCCGGATCGCTAGAGGAACCTCCATCAAAGAATGCCAGACTATTTACTTTAATTGTCTGGCCTTTACCACCATAAGTTGATTCTAAACTGGCAACAGGTTGTTCATTACGATGTAAAATAGTTATTTGGGCCTTAGCAACACCGATACTCCCTTCATCATCTATAACGGTCAATGTGATAGTATATTGGCCCTCGTCAACATATATATGATTGACAATTTCACCTGAACCTCCCAAATTGTCACCAAAATCCCATAAATAATTAGCACCATTTGGTTTCACTCCGTGTGCACGGAATTCACCAGAATCTCCTTCGATTAGTTCATACGGTGCTAAAATTTCAATACCTTCCAATTCCTCAGGTGTAGTGTCCAAGCAGCCTGGAAACATCACTAAAATTGCTATAGCTAGAGCTTTGCGCACAGTGTGCTAAATAGAGCACATTTAATAATTAAGCTGGCTACCGATACCCTTTTTTACCATCTGAGACCGTGGCAACAAGGTTAATTTATGCAAGCAGGACACATGGCTTATGACCGGGCTATCACGGTATTTTCTCCTGACGGGAGATTGTTTCAGGTAGAATATGCTAGAGAAGCAGTAAAGAGGGGAACAACCACAGTTGGTGTAAAGTTCAAAGATGGAGTTGTACTAATAGTTGACAAAAGACTAAGTTCAAAATTAATTGAACCGGAAAGTATTGAAAAGATTTTCAAAATTGATGGGCACATTGGTTGCGCCACATCAGGATTAGTAGCTGATGCAAGGGCATTAGTTGACCGGGCAAGAGTTGAATGTCAAGTCAATTCTTTCAATTACAGCGAGGATTTAGCTGTTGAATCATTAGTGAAAAAACTTTGTGACTTTAAACAAAGTTACACGCAGTATGGTGGAGTTAGACCTTTTGGTACTGCAATGCTGATTGGAGGAATAGATAGCTCTGGACCACATCTCTATGAAACTGATCCATCAGGTGCTTTAATGGCATACAAAGCAGGTGGAATTGGTGCTGGAAGAAATGAAGTTATGGAAGTTTTTGAAAAAGATTTCAAGGATAATATGAGTCAAAATCAAGCAATTAATTTAGGGCTAAAGGGGCTGTCAGCTGCTAATGAAAATAATCTAAAAGCTGATGTTATTGAAATAGCAGTAGTAAACACTAGTAAAGGTTTTCATAATCTAGACTCTAAAAGCGTTGGCGAGGCCGTAAAGAAAATTAAGTAATGGTTTCACTTGAAGACGCAGTTACAGCCAGATACGAAACTGGAGGTAACCGTTTCGAGATTTTAATTGACCCTAAATCTGCTCAAAATTACAGAGAAGGGGATGAAATTGATTGGGAAGATGCAATTGCAGCTGATGGGGTATGGTCTGATAGTGCTAAAGGAGACAGAGCTCCAGATATTCTAGTCAATGATGCTTTTGGAACGACCGAATTAATTGAAATATACAAAAAAATACTTACTGAAGGAACTATACAATTAACTGCTCAACAGCGCAAAGAGATGGTCGATCAAAAGAAGAAACAAATTATTGCGCACATAGTAGCAAATGCAATGAACCCTCAAACTGGAGGGCCTCATCCTCCTCAAAGAATAGAAAATGCGATAGAGGAGGCTAGATTTTCTGTGGATCCAATGGAAACCATAGAACAACAAGTTGAAAAACTCATCAAATCAATAAAACCACTTATTCCAATTTCATTTGAGAAAATACGTGTGGCTGTAAAAATTAGAGCAATACATGTCGGAAAATGCTATGGTCAAATATCAAGTCTAGCAAATATCCAAAGTGAAGAATATCAAAAAGATGGAAGTTGGATTGGTATGCTTGAAATGTCGGCTGCTTCTTTTGTAAAACTTGAAGACGTCTTAGGATCGTTGACTAAAGGCACTGCAGAAACTAAAATGCTATAGTAGAAACAAATCTTCAAATAGGGGTGAGTTTGGAACGTGCTGTATTAGAAATAAAATAAGGATGATTCATAATGAGCGAAGAATCAAGTAGCAAGAGTACAAGAAAGTTAGTTTTACCTGGTGACCTAATGGAAACCAAGAGTAAGCCTGGAAAAGGAATATTTAGAAAAGATGGACGAGTTCATGCTTCAGTTGTAGGCCATTCAAGTGACAAATCAGGTTACATAAATGTAAATGGAATAAAAGGCAGATACAACCCTAAAACTGGTGATAAAATTATTGCCATATGTGCTGAAACTGGACCCTCAATATGGCGTATGGACATTGGAGCGGCCTTTAATTCAACATTACACCACAGTGAATCTGGATGGAAAGTACCGTTCGGAGATACTGCAAGATTTCTATCTATAGGTGATGCAGTATGGGCTGAAATATTCATGGTAGATGCTGCCGGAACTCACCAAATTACTTTAAAGAAGGACGATTGTAGAAAATTATATTCTGGAACTATCGTTAAGATAGATCCGACTAATGTTCCCCGTGTTATCGGTAAACAAGGATCTATGATTACTACAATTAGAGAAAAAACCCAAACCCGAATTCAAATTGGCCAAAATGGTTGTATTTGGATTGATGGAAAAGGAGATGATATTTCATTAGCTCAAAAAGCTATTGAAATGATAAATGAAGAAGCAACTTCTAAAGGATTAACAAAAAAAATAGAAAAATTATTGGAGAAATAAAATGGCTGGCCAAACTGATATGGAATTAATAAAAAACGGCGTCCGATTAGACGGACGAAAACCAGACGAGTTAAGAGAGGTCAAAATTGTCGCAGGAGTTTTAGACAATGCTGACGGATCTTGTTATCTTGAATGGGGAAATAACAAAGTTTATGCAGGGGTTTTCGGACCTATGGAATGTCATCCTAGACATAAACAGAAAGCTGATAGAGCAATTGTTCAAGCAAGATACACAATGGCTCCTTTCAGTGTAAATGATAGAAAGAGACCTGGACTAGACCGACGTTCTAGCGAAATTTCGTATATTGCTTCTCAAGCTTTTGAAAAAGTGGTTATGGTTGAAGAGTTTCCAAAAGCATCTATCAGAGTTGATATGCAAGTTGTAGAAGCACATGCAGGTACTAGATGTGCTGCAATAACTGCCGCATCTGTAGCTCTAGCTGATGCTGGAATTCCTATGAGAGATATGATTCCTGCTTGTGCATCTGGAAAGGTTAACGATATTGTTGTATTAGACTTGAACAAAGAAGAAGATAACTATGGACAAGCTGATTTACCATTAGCAATAATTCCAAGCACTGGTGAGGTAGTACTATTGCAATTAGATGGACATCTAACACCAGAACAATTTGAAGAAGCAATGGATTTAGCAACAAGTGGTTGTATGGATTTATATGATAAAATGAGAGCAGCTCTTGAAAACCGATATGGAGGTAAAAAATGAGTAACGATCATGTTTCTAACCTAATGAAAGGACACATGGAATCCTTAGCTGCTGAAGGTAAAAGAGCAGATGGTAGAGGAATTAATGAATTTAGAGAAGTTAAAATTGAAACTGGGATGCTTAACACTGCCGAAGGTTCAGCAATGGTCCATCTTGGAAAAACAAAAGTTCTCTGTGGAATAAAGATGTTGATTGGAACTCCTTATGGAGATTCACCAAAAAGTGGAACCATGACAACTTCCACTGAATTAGCACCACTAGCAGATCAATCCTTTGATCCTGGACCTCCTCGTGAACAATCAATTGAATTATCAAGAGTTGTTGATAGAGGAATTAGGGAGTCAAGAATGATTGATTTCGAAGCATTATGTATTGAGGAAGGAGAACGTGTATGGATGGTTTACATTGACTTGCATATTCTTGATAATGATGGTAACCTTTTCGATTGTTGTACTTTAGCTGCTGCTGCTGCACTTTCAAATGCAAAGATACCTAATGTTCAGCATGGTATTGCAGATGAAGATATTGATTTGCCAGTAACATGCTGGCCAATATCATGTACTTTTGGAAAACTTGGAGATTCTGTTATTTTAGATGCTACATCTGATGAAGAAGGTGTAATGTCTGCAAGATTTACAGTAGCTCATGATGAAAATGGAAATCTTCGTGCCGCTCAAAAAGGTATGAATGGAGCTTTTACAGATGCTGAAATTAGAGAAGCTGTAAAAACTGCAAGGGCCAGCGATAATGTTTTACGTGAGGCTCTAAAAGGTATACAATGAGTCAAGGGACAAAAAAAGTTGGAAGCACTGGTCGATTTGGAGCAAGATACGGAGTATCTGTTCGCAGGAGGTTAGGTGCTGTAGAGAAAAAACAACGTCAAAAATATGAGTGCCCTTCATGCTCAAAAATTAATGTAAAAAGAATATCTACCGGAATATTCAAATGTAATAGCTGTGATTATCAATTTGCTAGTGGGGCGTACTATCCCACACAGGAGGACTGAAAATGGTCAATTACAAATGTGCATCATGTGGAGCCAAATTAGACATGGATTTAGAAGTTCTTGGACTTACATGCCGTGTTTGTGGTGAGAAGATCTTTTACAAAATAAGACCTTCAACCAAAAAAACAGTTATATCTGATTAATGAAAGCTCAAGTGAGCCTTAAAACAGGAAAAAATACAAAAGCTATTGCTGAAGCTTTAATTGATGAAGCAAAAAATGGCTTGCCGAAAGTGAAAGTTGATGTTTGGCCAGCTGGTGAAAAATTAAAAATCGATTTAGAAGCTGAAGATTTTATCAGTTTAAGAGCTGCTTTGAATTCTTTTTTGGGATGGGCCTATTGTGCTGAAGGAGTAATAGTAAATGACTGAAATAACGCCTGAAAATGTACAAGAGAAATTGAATCTCTTTCAGCAGATACAGCAGCAAGTTCAGAGTCTTTCACAGCAAATATCGCAAATTGATATGTCGATTGGAGAAACTGAACGTACTCTAGAAGAAGTCAAAGATTTAGGAAAACAAGCTATTCTATATCGAGCAATCGGCTCTGTTATGAAGAAAATAGATGACCCTAAACAACTTAAAAAAAACCTTGAAGAAGAAAAAGAACGAATGGAAATACGAAATAATAGCCTGAAAGGACAAGTTCAGAAGATGAATGAGGAGTTGGAGCAAATGCAAAAACAACTAGCTCCTGTTTTACAGAATATCCAAGAAAGCAAGGTAACTGATGCTCCTAAATGAAAAAATAAGAAACTCATTCAAAGATGAATTATTACTTTTAGTACATCATCATGCTGATGTTGATTCTATAGCCTCTGCTATTGGACTCAATACCGTATTTGAAAATTCAATTATTTGTGCTTCTGATGGAATTAGTTCACATGGACAAAAAGTAGCAAGCACTGTAGATGTCCAAATTATGGAAAAACCTCCTGAATCTTGGGAAGGAACTGTTATTGCTTTAGATAGCCCAAATCCTGAACATTGCGGTCCCGTTCCTAAGGCAAAACAAATCATAGTTATTGATCACCACACAAAAATTGAAGGATGGCCTAAAGGAACAGAAATTATACACCAACCACAAAGGACAAGCACAGCAGAGATTATTCTTGAAGTTATTAAAGAATTAGAAGTAGAAATTACAAAAACTTGTGCAACTGTTCTTTTGTCTGGAATATACACTGATACTGGGCAATTTAGACATGCTAACAAAGAAACATTTAGTGCTGCAAGTGATTTGGCACAGGCTGGTGCAGATCCTCAAGAAGTAATCAATATTTTGGATAGCGAAAGGCCTATGATACAAAAGACGACGTTTTTGAAAGCTGCACAAAGAATGAAATGGAGGCAGGAAGGAAAATGGCTTATTGCTCAAAGCTTTGTAGGATCATTCGAATCTGGCTCTGCTAGATTATTGATTGTTCTGGGTGCAGATATTGCATTAGTAGCTTCTGGAAATAAAAAAGGCGAAATGAGACTTTCGACAAGAGCTTCAAATCGAATTGTTTCAAAAGGATTTAACTTAACTAATATTTTAGAAGAAATTGCTGAAATTAATGGTGGTTCTGCAGGAGGGCATCCTGGTGCCGCAGGCTATAATGGAAAGGGAGATCCTGAGGCGATAAGTGAAATTGCAAGACAAAAGTGTGTAGATTCTATAAGGCAACTGCCTTAACCTTAGGTTTCCATAACTATTTGTGAAATATAGGGCAATTTTCAGAATTTATGGTTTGATTACTGCCAATATGCTACTCTTAATGGGTGGGCAATTAGCATATCTATACCTTGTTGGACCAATCTCAATGGAGGATGGAAGGCCAATAACATTACCTGACATTCCGCTACTAGGATTTTTAACAACGATTTTGATGATTGCTGGTGCTCTGATAATGGCTGCCATACTTCAAAGAAAGCCATTGCCAATAACATATGTTGCTGTAAACAAAAAAACCCCTCAGAAATTATCTAATAATGAATCTACAGAAACTGAAAAACAACAATACAGACCAATTTATCCTGGACAATTTAGCAAAAATACAGGGAAAGTATACTACAATAAAGCTGATGACACAGAAGATTTGAATTGGGGGAGCGGAGAGGCAGTACCTCGAGATATAGAAAAGAAATTAGGATCTTTTACAAAACGAGAATTGCAGTTACCAAGTTCTAGCTTCTTATTCTTCAGCTTTTTATTTGCACTAGCGCTAGGATTGGTTGCGTTAGGAGAAAGAGGGCCTTTCATTTATTTATTTCCAATTGCCTTCGTAATAGCATTTACTTTTCCAGGTTTAATATGGATAAGTTATGTTTATGATCGTACCGTCACATCACCTGAACCACAAAGATTGGTACTAATCGCCTTGGCCTGGGGTATGTTTTCAACACTACCTGCTAGTTTACTGAATGATACAGGGGCAAGACTTATCGATGTTAATCAAAACGCACTGTTGGGGAATGGAGATTTCGGTAATGCCGAAATAATTTTAGTTTCCGTTATTGCACCTTTTGTAGAAGAATTGTTGAAACCGCTTGGCTTAATTTTTGTTATGAAAAGGCTAAGAACTCCATATGAAGGAGTATTGTATGGAGTGGCATGTGGAATGGGATTTGCAATTATGGAAAATCTACTCTATGAATTGTTTATTTTGATTTGGTATGGTGCTGATGTATGGACAATTAATGCATTTGTTAGAGGCATTGGATCAACGGTACTTCATGCTGTAGGTCCTGCAGCAGTAGGGTATGCAATTGCACTGTCTAACCAAATGCAAATACCACAGTCCAAGACACTTCCACTTGCGTATGCATTTGGAGTTGTGATGCACGGATTATGGAATGGATTTGCAACAATGCCTTTCATCATGGATGGAGAAAAATGGGTTTACGTGTCATATGTTTTGATTGCACTAATGATTGTTATTTGCTTAATTTTTATAGTTAAAGCACTCGAATATGGAAAAGAATATTCACAAATGGAATTAGAGGCTGCAAGTTTTGATGATTTAGAAGAAGCAACAAATAGTGGTCACTAAATGCAACTAATACCGTCCTTAGCTCAGACTGGCCAGAGCGGCCGGCTGTAGGGGTCTATCCCTTTTACCCGTGAGTACGGGAGGCCGCAGTTACCGGCAGGTCCCCGGTTCAAATCCGGGAGGACGGACCATTTTTCTAAAAAAATTATTTTGCTTTACCAGGCATATACAATTTAACGAGTATAGCTGTGATTAGAGCAACTCCGGCGGATACCATTGCTGACCCTACCATGCCCTCCATAAATGCTGAACGAGCATTTTCAATTAATTCTGAACCAAGCATATCTCCTTCACTAAGTAATTGTCCACCTATCCTCATAGCTGCAGGGAATGATTCTGTAGCTATTGGTGAATAATGTTCTAAACCTTCTGGAACTACCAAATCATTTTGATATATTTCATTCAAAACACTTCCTCCAATAGCAATTCCAAGTGCACCACCTATTTCTCTACTAGCATCATTAGTTGCACTTCCAACACCGGCCTTATCCTCTGGAATAGAGTCCATTACCATCGTAGTTGAAGGTGCCATAGTCAGACCCATTCCAAGCCCTAGAATAAAGAACGTAAGTGCAATCCTAAAATATTCAGTTCCAACGTCTACTGTAGTAAACAATAGCATTCCTGTACAAACTAAAGTTAATCCAAGAGCAACAACATTATTTTTGCCAAATTTTGCAACTAATTTATCACTATTAGCAGCTGCTGGCATCAATCCCATTGGAAGTGGAATAAACCGAATAGCTGCTTCCAAAGCTGTATGCCCTCTTACAAGTTGAAAATGTAGCATTTGAGTAAACATAAATGAAAACATTACAAAAAATGCCAACGTAATTGCAACCAGACCCATTGTAAAGCCCATATTCTTGAAAAGATCTATTGGGAGCATAGGATGTTCTGTACTTCTTTCCCATTTGATGAAGGCAAATGTTAGAACCAACCCTAGTCCTGCAATACCAAGAGTCTCTGGACTAGTCCAACCTGCATTCGGTGCTTCTATTATCGCATACAATACAGACAAGAGAGCTCCTATTGAGAGAACTGAACCCATGAAATCCAATGGACGCTCTTGACTGTCTTTTGAATTTGGAACTAAGAAAATACCAAGAATTAAGGCAACAATGATTACCGGTACATTAATCCAAAAAACCATCTCCCAACCATAATTTTCTACTGACCAACCACCAACAATGAGACCAATCGGAGCTCCAGCTCCAGCCATAGCAGCCCAAATTCCAACAGCTTTTCCCCTTTCATCAGAAGGAAAAACCACAACAACTACTGAAAGAGTAGCTGGCATTACAAGTGCGGCGCCAAGTCCCATAACTGCTCGTGCAATAATTACATGTTCTGATGTAGAAGCATACATCGCTGTTGCTCCTGAAGTCAAAGCAACAATGACCAAACCCAATTGTAACGCTGGTTTACGTCCAAAGCGATCTCCAAGGGCTCCCATCACAAGAAGCGTGCCGCCAAATACAAGCGCATAAGCATCAACCATCCATTGAAGATCTGTATTGTTTGCACCCAATTCTTGAGAAAGTTCAGGTAGTGCAACATTCAAAGTTACATTGTTCAAAACTACAATAATTAAACTTAAACTCATCAAAGCAAGAATTATCCATCTTCTATCATATATTTCATCAGATATAGGTTTCTTTTCTTCACTCATCGTATGTAATCCCATGTATTGGCAGTCCAAACAGTAGAGGGTTTCCACTGAGGTGCCTTTCTTGGGACATATTCAGAACCAAACTGATCGTATTTTTGCCTCTCATTTTCATCTATCAAAACGTGATATGCTTCATTAATTTGTTTGAATTTTGCCTCGGATGATTCTATATCATCAGGATTTAGATCAGGATGGAACTTCTTAGCTAATTTCTTGTAAGCTTTCTTTATAGATTCTGAATCTGCGTCTTCATCAATTTCCAAAATTTCGTAATAATTCACTAACATTCAATAGATTGGTGTATATCTAAGCGGCAGTCTGTCCACCATCTACAGTAATTATTGAGCCAGTAGTCCATTCGGCCTCAGGCCCACATAGATGCAAGGCCATAGCTGCAATCTCTTCCGGTTTTCCCATCCTTCCTATTGGTTGAACGTTATCCAAAACTTCTCTTGAAACACTACCTGCTTGAACTCTTTCATCAACCATTGGAGTATCTACCACTGCTGGGCAGATACAATTAACTCGTATTTTTCCAGCTAAATCAAGAGCCATTGCTCTTGTTAAATTAACAACACCACCTTTAGAAGCGCAATAAGCTGCAGCTCCCTTCATTGCTCGGAGCCCAACTGTAGAAGATATGTTTAGAATTGCACCTCCTGTATTCATATGTGGTAGAAAATTATTACTCATTAGATATGGGCCCTTCAAATTAACATTTATTTGAAGATCCCAATCTTCTTCAGTAGTTTTTGTTATCCTTCCAGGACGAATTAGTCCTGCATTATTTACTAAAATATCCAACTTTCCATGTTCCTTTGAAAACCATTCTGACATAGATTTAACGCCTGATGAATCACTAACATCCAATTGATGGAAATCACAACCTAGCTTAGATGCAGCTGTAGATAATTCAGCTTTGCTTCTACTACAAATTATAACTTTAGCACCTTCTTTCAAGAAGCGTTCAGCGATACTGTATCCAATACCTTTGGAGCCTCCAGTGACTATTGCGATTTTGCCATCTAGCAAACCAGACATTAGGTGGCTATTGATGGCAGGCTAAAGTGTTTATCTTCTTCTGAAAGCAATTATTGCTATCGCACAAATTGATACAAAGAATGATAATGAAGGTAAGAAACCCTTGTCTTCTTCATCCTTTGATTTTACAGGTTCGTCAAAAGTAGCCAAACAAGAATCTTCTACAAGATCTTCATTCTCTTCGGTTATTTCATCAGGACAATAATTCAGCTTTCCATCTTCATCAGAATCAGGAGATTTTATTGTGACTGTTAGGGACTCAGTATCGGTGAAGCCATCGTTATCCGTAACACGTAGTGTTGCTGTAAATGTTCCTTCATTATTGTAGATGTAGGTGGTCAAACCATTTTCAAAGGATGACCTTTCGAATATTCCATCCCCATCGAAATCCCACTCATACTTTTCTACTGTTCCGTCTTCATCTGTTCCAGCTCCACTAAACTGCACTGAAACTCCTGGAGTGCTTGTTACATTTTGTCCAGCTATTGCAATAGGTCCAAATAAACACTCACCTTCAACTTCGGCCCAAGAAATATAATTTAATGCAGTAGAATTCATACAGCCTTTTATTGGTTCTGGATATTCACAGGAACCATCATCTACTTCTACAGTTGAATTATAATTTGTAGCATTCATATCCATACATCCTTCTATCGGTTCTGGATATTCACAGGAACCGTCATCCACTTCTGCCTCTGAATCATAATTTGTTGCATTAACATCCATACAACCCTCATGAGGTGGATATTCACAAGAACCATCATCCATTTCAGCTGTTGAATTGTAATTTGTTGCATTGCTATCTGTACAACCTTCAACATAGTATTCACAGGAACCATCGTCTACCTCTGCATCAGGATCCCAATTTTTAGCATCCTTATCTGTGCAACCCTCAACATAATATTCACAAGAGCCGTCATCTACCTCGGCTTCAGAATTATAATTTTTAGCATCGGGATCCATACAACCTTCAACATAGTATTCACAAGAACCATCATCTACCTCAGCATCTGGATCGTAATTCTTAGCATCTGGATCCATACACCCCTCTATAGGAGGGTAAATACAGGAACCATCTGAAAAGAATGCACGTTGATCATAGTTAGTCGCATCTTCATCCATGCAACCTTCAAAAGGAAGTTCAGGACCCATGAAATCCCAAGTTATTCCTGCAATCCAATCATCATTAGGCCCATAAGCGCCTGCGTTGAGATCTGCAAGAGGTGAGTTGGCTTTTGGCCTAAAATCATAATTGTCAGGATCAATTAATTGTGATTTTACTGAATTATCAATTACCGTTATAACACCAGTCATTGAACTATGATAATCACATTCGTACTCATATGACCCCGCTTCTGTAAATGTAAAAGACCAGTTTCCACCACTTGCTATGTTTCCTGAATCAAAAGAGGTTGGGCCACTGGTACTGGTTGCTGTATGACTCATTCCATCATTATTTGTCCAAGTAATAGTATCACCAACATAGATCGTAATCTCACCAGGATCAAATTCCATATCGTCAGTGATACTTACGTCAAATGTGCGTTCATTATCCTCATAACCATTGAAATTATCAGAATAATTACCTGGAACAGGATGGTCTTCGTATGTACCTGACCGATGTGCTGCTATCCTATCTGCAGCATTGAATTCTGTTGTTGAATTCTCATTACCAAAGCCACTTTCAAAAAGAACTATGATGTTATTTTTGTCATTATCTTCTCCAAAAATAGTGTTATTATGTGTTGTATGATAATCTCCTTTCACCATTAAAGCCCCTCTAATATTCCACAGAACATTATGATGGACTGTGGCATTCCTTCCTTCATTTGTTCCCCCCATTGGCCCATCCATCCGAATACCATACTTGCTAGTATCATGAATCCAATTGTAGGCAATGTTGGAATCCTTTTGCTCTGCCATCATCATTTGTACAACGGCACCATCCGTCTGCAGTAGGCCCGTATTCCAGACCTCATTATGCAACACAGTTGGTGCATTGCCAATTGAAAGGGTGGCTGATGCTCCTGTGAAATGAATTGTATTATTTGAGAAAAGATTGTCTCTTCCATTATCTATTATTGTGACCATCAATCCTGGCATATCGCTTACTGACCAATCAATATGATAGAAGTATGAATTATTGATTGTATTGTTATGAGACTGTGTATCTCCTCCATGGAATTCAAGGGCAGTTCCATCTGTGTACAGAAATGCTGAATTCTCTACTAAACACCTTGAACTTTTATCAAATCTAGAAACCCATCTTTCTTCTGTATCTTCTCCAGCTATATTCAAAGAACGCTTGGAAGTACTAGGATACAACAAATGGCTACCATCTACTTTACAATTTTCGCATTTGTTGAATCTAAAAGTAGTAGCAAAGAAATCTATATTCTCTAATGTAACGCCATCTGCATTATCTGATGAAAAACCGTATGCTTGTGTTTTAGCCCTTATATTAGCCTCACTAAGATTTAGTCCCTCTGGTGGTAAAAAGTAAAGAATGTTCTCCTCATTATCAAAGAACCACTCTCCTGGCGAGTCAATTAATTCTAATTTACCCTCTAAAAAGTAAGCATGATGCTTAGTTTTCCAAGCAGAAACCTCATCAAATTTAAAAGAATTATTCTCACTATCAAATTCAGTTATATTTCTACTCCAAGTCTTAAAAGAACCAACATTCAGGATAGCTATTGCTCCAGTAGGATCAAAACCACTCTCATTCAAACCACTAATGTCAAACAATTCTCCATTATCATAAGGATAAACCCAATTTCCATCTTCATCCTTGTATTTGTCACGATCCATTGAACCTTCGGCCCAAAGTGATCTATTGAATACAGAACCATCTATGAAATTAGCATTTGGCCAACGTGCTGGAACCATTTCTTCAAAGTCAACAAACAATTGCCAAGCATTTTCACTCACATTCGTTTGGTATATGCCATTCTGATATTCTTTCCATTCACCACCTAAATCTTCCTCAATATCACGGGAACCATCAATCACGACTTTGGCATTTTCTGCAGCCTTGAAAGTTACTCCCTCAATTCCATCAATAGCAATAGATTCTCGGTAAATGCCATGAGAAATAATTACGGTATCTCCATCTGTGATAGACTCTGCTGCCTTACTGATAGTTGCGAATGGGCAATCCTCTGACCCAACATTGTCATCGCTTCCACTATCTTTGTCCACATAATATGGCAAATCTTCATCCTTAGTTTCATTATCACAGTCATCATCAACATCTGTACCAAAATAAACTAAACGTGAAGGAATTTCCTCTATTTGATTTGTTTGAACTAATGGTGCAAACAAAAGCATGAAGGCTATTGCTATATTCAGAAGCGTGCGCATATTCATCATCACTAAATCTATGTAGATAAACTTATTTGATACGCCTCCCTTTCCACAATTAGTGAAATACATTCTTCCGTTTTTAGCCCTCGCTTTCTTGGCTTTTTCAGCACAACCAAGTGAAGCTGTAGAAGTTCTTCACAATTACTATTCTATGAAGGAAGATACCGAAGAATTAGCAAACCAATACCCTGACATTGCAATTTATTCTGAACATGGAATGAGTACTGGATTAGATTTAGAAATATTTTCAGTAGATGTAGCACTTAATATTACTGAATTAAGCCAAGAAGAACTAGAGGCGTTACCAACCATGTATATTGATGGAGCACACCATGGAAATGAAGGAATGTCCGTAGAAGCTACTTTTCTATTTTTACAAGATGTACTTGAAAGAAGTGCTGCTAACCCAGATTATCTTGCTGGTAAGAGATTGGTAGTTACACCAGTAGTAAATCCGGATGGGTATCTACAAGATTGTAGAAATAATTGGAATGGCGTTGATTTAAATCGAAATTATCCCTACATGTGGGGAATGTATGGAACCAGTGATACTCGAGGTTCCTGTCCGGCCTCAGGAACTTATAGAGGACCAAGTGAAGGAAGTGAGATTGAGACTCAAGTTAATATGGAATTAATGCGTGGAATGAATCTTTATGTCTATTTCTCAGCTCATACAGGATCTAATGATATCGTTCTGCCATGGAAAATTACTGGCGAATTTGCCGTCCCAATTGCTGATTGGGATTTGTATGAATATTTTTTGAATGAATCTACAAATGTTTCAGGATTGACTTATCGAGACCCTAGTGGTGCCGGAGAATCAATAGCTTGGGGATATGGAGCTAGAACTGGAGTTAGTGTCATCGTAGAAGTAGATGACATGCAATGGTCCCCTATAGAACTTACAACCATTCGTGGAGCGCTGTCAAATGAATTATTGATGTATGATCTGGCTTGGGAAAATTTAGAATTATTTGGAGGCCATTTAGAAATCGTATATGAAAATCCAAGTTCTGTAACTGTTAAAAATATTGGTTGGGGAGCTGCATACAACGTAACTGCTGGATCTGAAATTATAGAAATAATTGAAACTGGAGAAACTAAGAAAATTAACAAAAAAAGTAATGTTTTAAGCTACAAAAGATTAATCCAAGAAGGGGAAGAAGCCGATCTAACACTAATGTCTGTAAACCTAACCGCTATCATCAACACAGACAATGAAGCTACTCCATCAATCAATTTTATTTCAATAACACTATGTTTAGCAATTGTATCTACTTTAAGGAGAAGAAAATGACTATCCAGATTAATAATGAAGGGAATGTAAGAATTATATCTCTCAATCGTCCTGAAAAATTAAATGCTATTACTTTAGAAATGGCGACTGAATTGAATAATGCAATACAAGATACTGCAAATGATTCTACAATTAAATGCTTAGT
>CACALG010000003.1 GCA_902533295.1 uncultured marine group III euryarchaeote
TCTAATTCTATAATCACCTTTAACACCTAAATCTAAAGCAACCTTGCTAATATTTTTGTGGCTTTCTAAAAGAGCTTGAGATATAATCTCAGAAAAATCCATTAATTCATCTGACAACTTAATAATTGCAATATCTCCAAAAATATCAAATGCTCTGGGCGCTATCTCTTGGATTTCTAATGGCAATCTAAGCCTATAATCCCTAGATATCCTAGTTGCTTTAACTCCCTCACATTCTATTATGTCTCCATCAACTTCAAAATTTAATGGCCATAATATATATCCCTCTTTTTTTATAGGTAAAAATGAAATATTTAAAGCTCGAGATTCTTCAAGAAAAGATTTAGCTTCCTGTGCTTTATTATCAGGTACTTTAAGGTGCTTAATCAATTATTTCTCTATAGGAATTGGAATCCAGTAAATTTTCTAATTCTTCATTGGGTTCAATGACTACCATCCAACCAAAATCATAAGGAGATTCATTAATTAGTTCAGGTGATTCCTCAAGTTTTGTATTCACTGAAATTATCTTGCCTGAAACTGGTGCATAGATATCACTTGCCGCTTTAACTGATTCGGCAACAGCCATAGTATCTCCTTTTGAAATTTCTAAACCGATATCAGGCAATTCTACAAAAACAACATCAGAAAGTGCATCCTGAGCGTGATCTGTTATGCCAACCTTAGCATTACCATCCTCTTGTAAACTGACCCATTCATGCTCTTTAGTATACGATAGATTCTCAGGTATTTCGCTCATAGGAATGGCATTCGCACCACGCGCCCATTTAAGTGATTACCGCGTACTTCTACTGTTACAGATTCACCAATATCTAAGTCAAGATATGCCATGCCTATTCCCTTTCTGATTGATGGAGATAATGTACCACTAGTAAGAGAAGAAACTTTTTCGCCTTGATAAAAAACCGAATTACCTGGCCTAATAATTCCCCTATCTTCTATCAAAATTCCTCTTAATTTAGAATAATGACGTTTTTTAATATCCAATAAAGCGTCTTTACCAATGAAATCATGATTCCAATCAATAACCCAAGAATATCCTGTCTCAATAGTTGTTTGACTTCCATTAAAATCTTGGCCCGATAATAAATATCCTTTCTCTAGACGAAGTGTGTCACGTGCTCCTAAACCAATAGGCACTGCACCCATTTCAACTAATGCTTCCCAATGATCTATGACTTCACTCAATGGACCTATAATCTCACACCCCTTTTCACCAGTATAACCAGTCCCACTAACAATAGTTTTATCAAAAGTTACCAATTGAAATGAACCTACTGTTGTGTTAAGATGCTGACCCAAAAGTCTTGGAGCATCAGGACCTTGTAAAGCTAAACAAAAATAATCGTTTGACAGATTCTCAAGGGAAACATCAAAATCACTTGAATTAGACAAAAGCCAATCATATATCTTATCTACCCTTGAAGCATTAGGCACCAACATGTAATTATCATCTGATAAAGTATAAACAATGGTATCATCAATAATAGTCCCATCCTTATTCAAAATGTGACAATATCTACAATCTCCTTTCTTCTGCCTGCTCATGTCCCAAGTAGTAACATACGAAAGAAAGGCAACTGTTTCTTTACCTTGTATAAATATTTGACCCATGTGAGAAACATCAAATATACCTACATTTTCTCTAACAGATTTGTGCTCAGAAAGTATACTTGTATATTGTATTGGCATTTCCCAACCTGCAAAATCAACTATTTTCGCCCCACTTTCTTTGTGATGATTGAAAAGCGGAGTTTGATTGAGACTCATCATTACTGAGATGGAAAGGGCGCCATAAGGGCTAGGGCGACAATCTTATATGGGAACTGTTTAGAACGCGAGTGTGACGTCGTCAGAAGATGAACAAGTGCAAGAGACTTCCGAAGAAGAAGAAGTGAAAGTGAAAAAAGTAGAAAATAAAAAATCAAAGAAAGGTCAAAATCAGGAAAATGAAGCAAATTTAAGAGTCACACTACCTTACAAACCAAAAGGTGAAATGTTTGCTGTTGCAGAAACTTTTCAAGGTGGATCTAGATTACAATTAATTTGTGAAGATGGGGAAAGAAGAATGGGACGTATTCCTGGTAAATTAAGAAGGAGAATGTGGGTTAGAGAAAACGATCTTTTGATAGTTGTTCCATGGTCTTTCCAGGATAGTAAAGCTGATGTAAAATTTAGATATACTCCTACCCAAACATCAAACTTGAAGCGCAGAGGTAAAATTCCTGAAATATTAGATATCTATTAATGAGAAATAATGTAGAAACCTTGGACTGGAATTTAGGAAATATTAATGATTCTAAAGGTAAAGATGGAAGAAAAACTATAGATGATGTTTTTGATGAAGCTACTCTAAAAAATATTCAGCAATTATTCAGTAGAGGAATTATTTCTACTTTAGAGAATATTATAGCAACTGGTAAAGAAGCAAATATTTTTCGTGCAAAGACTATTGATGGACGAAATCGGGCGGTGAAGATTTACCGTTTAAATACTGCAACTTTTCGTAAACTAGAAAAATATATTGATGGCGATCCTAGATTCAAAAATAGTGGAAATAATCCAAGAGAAAGAGTTTTTACTTGGGCGCAAAAAGAATACAAGAATTTACACTCAATGATAGCTGGAGGTGCAAACGTCCCCAAACCATATCATGTTCATAAAAATATTGTAGTAATGCAATATCTTGGTTGGAGATATAGACCCTATCCTATAGTCAAAGATTTGATTCCTGATAATCCAGAAAAATTTTTGGGTTACCTATTGGAATCAATAAGATCATACCGTTCGATGAATTTGAGTCATGGTGACCTCAGTGAATACAATATCCTTAATGTAAGAGAGAAACCACAAATAATTGATGTAGGACAAGCCGTACCAAAAGAACATCCTATGTATGATGAACTGCATAAAAGAGACATGAAAAATATGTATAGATTTTGGAAAAAATATATCCAAGGGCTAAATTTGGAGGATTTGAAATAGTGGATTACGTCAAAATCCCTCTTTCAAGAGTAGGAGCTATAATTGGGCCAAAAGGTGAAACAAAAAAAAAGATTGAGGATTTGAGTGGTTGTGAAATTAATATCGATTCTGATGAAGGTATAATAGAGATAAAATCTAAAAATGTAAAGGATCCGCTCAGAAATTTACAGTTAATCAGTACTGCAAAAGCAATTGGAAGAGGATTCACACCTGAAAAGGCAATCCAACTTCTAGAAATGGAATATTACCTGGAAATTGTTGATATCAGAGATTATGTTGGAAGATCAAAGAAAAGATTAGCAACCATAAGAGGCAGAATAATTGGAAAAGCTGGAAAGACTAGAAAAATTATTGAGGATATGACTGGGGCCGATTTAGCAATTCAAGGACATACTGTTTCAGTAATCTCAGATTTAGAAGGATTAGAGGCCGCAAAAGTTGCAATATCTATGGTTTTAGCAGGTTCTGAACATGGTGCCGTATACAAATATTTAGAAAGCTTCAGAAGACGTCTTAGATAACTTTTTCCAAAGTATTTCATAAAGGTTGCTGCTTAATTTTATATATTTGGGGTGTGTGTAAAGAATACCAATTCATGCAAATTTTACGATTTGCAGTTCTTGTAAGGTGAAAAATAATGAAAACGAACAACGTTTTGAATGATGTAAAAAAAGTAAGCATTATACGAAGTGATTTGAATGAGAGGTTATATTCATGAAAATTACTTTTTTGGGTGTTGGCGAGGCATTTGACGAAGACTATACACATACTTGTATCTTAGTGGAAGCGGCCGGAAGAAGAATGTTAGTTGATTGTGGAGCGACAGCTCCGCCATCTGTATGGCATCAATCAAAAAGACCGGACTATCTTGATGGAATATTTATTTCACATTTTCACGCAGATCATGTTTTTGGATTGCCTGCACTAATGAAAAGAATGGAAGAAGATGGTAGAACTAGGCCATTCTATTTGTTCGGACCTGTTGGAACTCAACGAAATGTTGAGCGTTTAATGGAAGTTGCATATCCTGGAATGGTTGCTCATCTCCCATTTACTCTAAGATTTAGAGAATTACAGCGTTCGCATCGTTGGGATGATTGGAACCTAAGAGTAGTTAATACTAGACATACTGTTCAGAATCTTGGATTGAGATTAGAAGCTGGAAGTCCTACCAAAGTTTTCTGTTACTCTGGAGATGGAATGTTCACTCCAACTGCATCAAAACTTTACACAAATTCTGATTTGCTAGTACATGATGCATACACTATGGATGGAACTGTTGTAAATCCAAGAGGTGAGACAATTAATATCGGAACAAAAACTCATTGTTCTGTACAACAATTAGAAAGATTAGATGATATGGCAAGACCAAAAAAGATGGCATTGATACATCTCAATCGAACTTTACGTAAAGACAAAGCGGACATTCTAAAGAAATATAAGCAAAGAAGATGGATTATCCCCGAACCTAGGGATGTAATCGAACTTTAGATGCATAGATTAGTACAAACTATACGATTTGAATCTGCACGTAAACTTACAAAGGTTCCAAAAGGACATCCATGTAGTAATTTGTATGGCTTGGCCTTCAAACTAGAAATACATTTAGAGGGTGAAATGAGTCATTCAACCGGTTTTGTTATAGATTTTAATACGATTGAAAAAGAATTTGATTCAATTAGGAAACAGTTAGATCATAACTATCTGAATGATATAAAAGGTTTAGAAAATCCAACAAGTGAGATTTTAGTTGAATGGATATGGAATAAGCTAAAACCAAAATTAGAAGGACTCGTAAAACTTGTATTATGGGAAAATGAAGTCTCGAGAGTTGAATTTAAGGGAACTTAAGGCCTACGCCAAATTGAAATTAAACCAATAGTTGAGATTACAGAGACTAAATTCAAAGCTGGGAGTGGTGAAGATTCAGTAGGTTGTTCATTAACTAACAATATCGTTATCTGTACCGAAACCATATCTGAGCCTCCATTAGAATCTGAAACTGTGAGGGTTATCAAATGAACACCATCACTCAAGAAACTTTCTGCAAAAAAGCTAGGCGTTGTATAAATTTCTCCATCTAAACTACTCGACCAAGTAAAAAGTAATTCATCTCCATCCATGTCTATAGAACCTTGAGATGAAAATTGAATTAGGTGATTTGTGTCAAACGTACTTCCTGTTTGAGGAGAATTAATGACTGCTACAGGATTATTATTCTCTGGCTTGTCAATAATTCTTATAGTTAAACTATCTGCTGAGGATGATCTAACTCCTTCATCGTCTTCGACATACAGTTCCACTATGTAGTCACCAGGTTCTTCATAGTAATATTCTACCCAAGATTGAGTAATCCAATCCGTCTCTTTTGAATCACCAAAATTAAACTGATATTTAGTAACTTGAGAATCATCTGTGGAAGTATTTCCTGAAAAAATTATTTTTTCATTAACATATAGTTCATTGAAATTTGAATTCAATGAAGCTGTAGGTCTTCTATTAGCACCATCATTAGTAACCTCAACTTCCACTCTATATATTGATGAATAATTAAGTCCATCAAATGAACGAGCTTCTATTGTGTAACGTCCGTTAAGATCCTCACTAGTATTCCATGCCCATGCCCAATTCTGAAATCCATTCGCTCTTTCCCAATCTTTAGGTGCAATTCTTACTTCTACTTTTTCAATATCATTATTATCGCTAGCAGTACCTTTAACAACAACTAAATTAGAAACAATCTCATTTTGATATGGCTCCGTTATAAAAACAATTGGAAGTTGAGAATCTACGAAACCTCTAACTTGGACTTGAATCTGAGCCTCATGGTTTGTCTCATCCTCATCCTGAGGACTAATTTCAGTAATCTTCACTGCTATTTCATGAAGCCCCTCTTCAGCAACCCATTTGGATTGAATATTAACGGCCTCATTCGAATCTAACTTTTCTGAGGAGGAAATTGTCTGATAAAGCTCATTATCATTATAAAATTCGACATGGAATTTCTTAGCAGGTCCTGGTCCTTGATTGACTATTCGAGCAGTCACAGATACTTCCTGTCCTTCAGAAAGTGTAGTGGGTAATAGAATTTCTTCAACAAATAAATCCGGGAGATCGGTGAATGAAGAAACTGTCATTTCTTGAGTTTGTGCTTGCATATCATTCAAAAAATATTCCACGTTTACATCAATAGTATCATCAAAATTAGGTGCTTCAATATCAAATTTAAATTCTGGAAAGCTAGTCACAATTGTCCCTGAACTCAACTGTGCACTATAATTGAATGTGGCTTCGAGAATCCACTTGTCATCAACTTCAGATACAATTTTTAAGCCTGAATCTGCCTCAACACCATTACCCTCATTGGCATCAACAGAAAACTTTGATGGTTTTGGCCAAGAACTTGAATATTTTGCAACTATTCGAATTTCATCAGGGATTTGGCTTCCTGTAACAAAATTCTGAATAGTACCACCATCCTTTCCTCTATTTGTGTACTCTGTCATTGTATGCTCCATTGAAGCTGTAAATGTTTCATTTGTTTGCGTTTGAATACCTAAGGTACCCTCTAAATCTGTAGAAGACAAATCTTGGGAACGAGAAACTGCACCAATTAATTCAACAGTTCCCCAACCATAACAATTGTTAGGTGTGAATAATTCTCCACAGTCTATGTCTAGTGGGATTTTATGATCACTAGTTTCTCTTAGAATTTGCTTAACATAATCTGAATCTGAAGTCGGTGCAACATTAGGATTTGCTTGAATCATTAATGCAGCAACGCCTGCAACATGTGGTGTTGCCATTGATGTTCCAGAATAGGATACATAACCATCACCTGAACCTGCACTTGCTGACATTATAGCCCCACCTGGAGCCATAACGTCGGGTTTTAGTCTTCCATCTCCTGTAGGTCCTCTGGAAGAATAAATTTCCCTATTGTGATCATCATTAACAGACCCTACAGTTATTGCCTTGACACTGTCGCCAGGATATGACGCTGATGCAGGATGTGCTGCAATACCTAAGTTACCATTTCCGATGGCGACTACCGTTACTATACCTGCTTCAACTGCAACGTCAAGAGCCTGAGAAATTGATGAATCACCGTTATTTGTAGCACCTGGAATTACTATTGGGCCTCCTAAGGATAATGACATCACATCTATTGAGAATCTTTCTTTATTTTCTATGGTCCAATCAACAGCCCTTAGCAAATCCCCTTCATCTCCTGAACCCCCATCTAAAGCAATAACTCCAACTAAATTTGCTTGAGGTGCAACACCTGCATAATTCCCACTGGGGCCACCAGTACCTGCTGCAATACCTGCACAATGCGTTCCATGACTGCCTGAATCATGAGGTTGTTCATCAGGATATTCTTTATCGGTATTTGCATTGTAAAATGCTAACATACCATCAGAATCAACTGCAATCTTTGGATCATCAGTATCCGGATCATCATCCAAATCATCTAATGATTCATGATTAAAATCAACACCAGTATCTAATATTGCAATCGTAGTATCTTCACCCCTAAAACCAAATTGATTCCAAATTACATCCGTTCCTATTGAATCAACACTGTTGTCCAATGAGGGGTAAAATAATACATCTGCTTCTAACCAAGTTAATTCTGGTAAATATGTTACCTCAGGAACTTTTTCTATAGGAAGTACAAAACATACTGTATTAAATCTAGGAAAACTTGAAGTTATTTCACCACCTAATTGTTGAATAAAGTGATGATGATCTTTACTCAAATATTCAACCTGAGCAACCAAATTTATTTTTCCTTCGTCAGCAGGTGACAAACCCAATTCATAAGCTCTTTCAGGATTTTGATATACTAATTGCAACCTTATATCAACTAAATCTATGTTTTCTATAGGTATAATTTCAGGTTCCTCTGATGTTTGAACAAGTGGACTGAATATTGATGCCAAGAAAATGGCAGATATCAAATAATAAAGGGAACGAGTCACAACTTCTTACTGCGTATGCATTAAAAGAATATGGCGCCCAGACCGGGATTCGAACCCGGGTTTGAAGCTCCGCAGGCTTCTGTGATTCCAAGCTACACCATCCGGGCGCAACTGCGCACTGACGGCCTCTCTTAAAGACTGACATAACAGTAGAATTTCTTATATGGGGTTCCTTTCCGAATTATGGCACAAGTAGTTATTGTAATGGGGTCAGCAACAGATAGGCCCACTGCACAGAAAGCTGAAAAGATTTTAGCAAAGTTCGATATTACCTATGAGACATTTGTGGCATCTGCACATCGAACTCCTGATAGAGTCGTCGAAATTGTTATAAATTCTGAGGCGGATGTTTTCATCGCATTGGCTGGCCTTTCGGCTGCTTTACCTGGTGTGGTGGCTGCACATACTCTAAAACCAGTAATAGGTGTACCATGTGCTTCAAGCAGTTCTCCTGCAAATTTAGATTCCTTGTTATCTGTCGTTCAAATGCCTCCTGGCGTACCTGTAGGTGGTGTTGGAATAGGAAGAGGCGAAAATGCAGCCCTACTAACTGCAAGAATAATGGGCATCTCTAATGAATCAATTGCTAATTCATTAGAAGATTACAGGAAAGAATTAGAACAAAAAACTTTAGACTCTAATTAACTTTCAAATGCATTAGTACCAATCATAGGCACAAAAGCGACGCCGGGACGTCTGTTAACCTCAATACCCACTTTAGTGCGCTTTATTGTTAACAATTCTTGGGCAACACGACCTCCAACGGGTATAACCATTAAACCATCAAAATCCAATTGATCAACAAGTGGTTTAGGAACTTGAGGTGAACCACATGTTACCATTATCTTCTGATATGGTGCATTATCCATAAAACCAAGAGATCCATCTCCATGTATAATTTCTATATTCTTATAATTTTCAAGATTTTTACATGCTAATTCATAAATATATTTTATTCTTTCAACTGTTGTAACTTTAGAAACCATTTTTGATACAACTGCTGCATGATAACCACAACCGCTACCAATTTCAAGAAGATTATCATCTTTTTCTAACAATAATTCTTCAAGCATCATAGCAACCATATGTGGGGCTGATATTGTTTGACCCTGGCCTATAGATAAAGGAGTATCATCATAGGCAGAAGCTCTATCTGAGGTTCTAACAAAAGCTTCTCTATCTACTTTTTCCATTGCCTTTCTCACCTCAGAAGTTTTTAGATATTCATTACGCTCGAGGTAATCCAATAATTTTGTTCGGGAGTCAATTTTAGACATTATTAATCACTATGAGATAAACCATGACGGATAATAGAACCACAATCCAAACATGTAATTGTTTTCCAACCTTTAGAAGATATACGATTCTTTGAAGTGTTAGAATCCAAGAACGAATTACATTTTCTACAAATTTGAAGCCGTTGAATCTTTGTTAATCTTTGATTATATCTCTTACTTATCAATAAAGCCAGTTCAACAAATCTTTTAGACTGTTCATATTCTTTATCCTGTGAACTTTTCCTCGCTAAATCTAGCAACTTATCAATTCTATCTATTGCAATTTTTTCTTGACTCTTGGTCCTACGTCCTGTTCTCCTTGGCACAATAGGTCATTAGTTGCTTTTTTTAACACCCTCCTCTAGCCAACATAGTAGCATGTTAACGGACTACTTCTCGTGGGAGACGCCTTGGGAATTATATTTCCACATACTGATTTTCATACCTATTTTACAGAGACTTATATTCTTAGGAGAACCTGCTTTAAAGGCAATACAAATTCATGGACACCACTTAAAGTGGTTGTTTGAAAGGTTAAAAGAAATTCCAAAAGGATATTCAATTGCAGCTAAATTCACTGTAGGATTGTTAGTCCCAGCAACTATTGCATTGATGAGATTTATTATCTTTGAACCAAATGAGGCTGGAGAAGTAGAGGTTTTTGGTGAAACTCTGAGACCTCCTGGCTGGGGTGACACACCTGAGTGGCAACTATTTGCAATAATTGTATTTTTTGTAGGCCATACCTACTTAGATTGGAGACGCGTATGGGATACGAGAAATATGGCAATAAGGATTATAAAAATTGATGTGGGAAAATACAGACCAATGGTAGATCGGATGTTACAGATGGGAGATTGGCTAAAAGGTAATGAAGAAAAAGGAAAAGATGCGTTACCACATGAAAGAGTAGCAAGATTCGTAGGTTTCTTTGCAGGAAAACTTAGAGACACAACAAATACTGTTGTAGACAAAGTAATGGAAATGCCAAATAATTTTGCGGGGAGATGGATGGTCATAAACGTAGCTTTTGGAATGGCTTTCCACTTACTACCAATTGCATTTATGTTCTTCTTAACTGCAACTTATAATTATAATATCTAACTATATATTATCAATAATTTTACTTATTTTGTTTTCTAAATCTGATAATGAACCACTGTTATCAATATGGTAATCAGCCTCATTAATTGTTGCAAATAATTGCTGTTTATTTGGATCAGAACTACTTTCTTCCAATTTTTCTTGAGCTAAAAATTCTTTCCACGATGAACTATCACCTATACGATCCCTTTGCTTCAAACGCTCATACCGTATTTCTGGCTTAGCATCAATAGAAATTAAACTAAAAATGTGATTATCGTATTCTCTTCTAAGAGATTTAACTTCTAGAGGGTTGCGTATAGAATCCACAATGTGATTTTCAAGAGAGGTAAGATTGGAAATCATTAAATCTGCTAGAATCCCTGGACCTCCATCTTCCCGAAGACTATTACCAATCATTATCAAATTGTCACGATTTTCCTCTAATTTTCTTCTCTTAAGTTCTTCTCTTAATGTATCTGAGAGTGAATGGTAAACAAAAGATGATTTTTTCAAAAAAGAAGCAACTGTTCCCTTACCTGATGCATTTCTACCAGTTAACCCAATTATGTGATAAACCAAGATTATAGCCTCAGAAATCAGAACCTTCTCTATACTCGCCAAATACACCGCGCAATACGTCACACATTTCACCTAATGTTGCCTTCGCTTTTGCAGCTTCAATAAAATGTGGCATTAGATTATCATCACCTTCTGCAGCTTTTTCAATTGCACTGATAGCTGCTGAATGTTTAGCCTTATCTCGATTCTTACGTAAATTTTTCAATCTCTCACACTGCCTTTCAAATCCTTCTGGGTCCATTTCCAAGATAGGAATCTCAACATTTTCATCAGATGTATATTGGTTAACACCTACCACAACTCTTTCATTATTGTCTATTTCCTGCTGATAACGATATGATGCTGAAGCTATCTCTTTTTGGAAAAATCCTTTTTCAATTGCTGGAACAACACCACCTAAAGAATCAATACGATCAAAATAATCTCTAGCCTGTCTTTCCATATCATCCGTAAGCCATTCCAAATAGTAACTACCTCCTAAAGGATCTATTACATTAGCTACGCCAGATTCATGTGCTATTACCTGTTGTGTCCTCAATGCAATCTGAACTGCCTTTTCAGAAGGAAGAGCCAAAGCCTCATCCATTGAATCTGTATGAAGTGATTGAGTTCCTCCCAATACACCAGCCATCGCTTGAATTGCAACTCTTACAATATTGATTTCAGGCTGCTGTGCTGTCAAACTACAACCTGCTGTTTGTGTATGGAAACGCAGTGTCCAACTTCTTGGGTCTTTAGCTCCATACTTATCTTTCATATCTCTAGCCCAAATTCTTCTTGCTGCACGATATTTGGCTATTTCTTCGAAGAAATCATTATGTGCATTAAAGAAGAAGCTGAATCTAGGAGCAAATTGATCAATATTCAAACCCCTCTCAATTGCCCAATCTGCATATGCATAACCATCTGCAAGAGTAAATGCCAATTCTTGAACTGCAGTTGAACCTGCTTCTCGTATATGGTATCCTGAAATAGAAATTGTATTCCATTTCGGCATATATTTGGTACCATATTCGACTGTATCTGTAACTAATCTCATAGAAGGAAGTGGTGGAAAAATATATTCCTTCTGAGCAATATATTCTTTTAGAATATCATTTTGTATCGTTCCACCCAAATTTGCCTTAGGAATTCCTCGATTTTCTGCATTTGCAATATACATCGCCCAAGTCATAGCTGCGGGTGAATTGATAGTCATAGACGTTGTAACTTTATCCAAAGGAATATCATTAAACAGAATTGACATATCTTCTAAACTGCTAACGCCTACACCACATTCTCCAAATTCTCCTGCAGCCATTGGTGAATCACTATCATATCCATATAATGTTGGTAAATCAAATGCAGTGCTGAGACCTGTTTGGCCCTGCTCAAGAAGATATTTGAAGCGTGAATTGGTTTCTTCAGCTGAACCAAAACCTGCAAACATACGCATTGTCCATAGTCTACCTCTGTACATTGTTGAATGAATACCTCGCGTATATGGAAATTCTCCAGGATAGGAAATATCTCTTTGAAAGTCTATATGTGAATTATCTAAGGGTGTATACAACCTGTCTACTTTCTGACTAGATGTTGTCATAAATTCCTTCAATCTTTCAGGATTTTTTTCTAGTGATGGTTTCAGAACTTCTTCTTTCCATTTATCATAAGCTTTTTGATAATCTGTAGTCTTATGAAAATTGGATTTATTGATATCTTTTGTATCTTTACCTTCGTTAGGCATTGATTGCGAACATTACCTGTAAATAAGGATTTACCACACCGTGAACTATATATTCTCTGCAAAAATAATCGATTAGTCAGGAGATGGAGGGCGACCGACGGTCTTAGGCTGAGGAAAGTCCCCTCTCCATGAGCAAAGCAGCCGCAAGGGGCCCGAGAGGGTCGGCACTGAAACAGAAACGACACAGCCCCATCATATGGAATGATCGTCTAGGACGTGACATCGATGGAGGATTTGATGAAACGAACATCCCTGCTGGAGCAATTCCAAGTAACCGCATCGACCTGCTCAGGAGCGGTAGGTAGGAAGCATAGCTAAATGTCGCCAACCGTTTTTCGGTTAACAGAAAGGGGCTTACTCCCATCACCTGACAAATATGTATTTTTCCGAGGATAGCTATATAAAGAGGCCTTACTCCGCGGCGAACATAATGGCAGCAGACTATTCTGAAGAACCAAAATGCACGCAAAAAGGGACTGGATGGGTCACGTTTGACACTAGTTCTAGACCTAGAAAAAAGAAAATTCTCAGAAAAGTAATTCGAAAAATGAAGCTTTAGATTACAGTTTACCCTGCTTCATAAGATTCAAGTCGTCAAGATCATAACTATCAAAGTTATTCGGTGGTTCACCATCAATCTGATTAGCTATATCTTGGCTTTCAATAGCCCAATACATAACGGAGTCTTCATTGTTTGAATGATGAGGATGCTGAGGATCCTCATGATCATGTGGTGATTGATATCCATTATTTACTAAACCAAGTAAATGACCAAATTCATGAACAATTACTGATTTCTCAATGTCTTTGGCGGAAATAAGTAAAAAAGCCGCATCTTCGATTTTTTCTTTAAACATAACAAATGAAGTGCCTGAATAAGCTAAACCTAAAGTTTGATCATTATCTTTGTACTCTCCATTTAGGTACAAAATATGAATGACAAAAGTGTTGCCACTCTTGAAACGAGTGCGTTCCTCCTCCTCAATTTCTAATATCTCTTCTAATGTATAACTATTTTGAGTACTGCCAAAACTATTCTGATTAACAGTAACTGTTGATTTATCTGTAACTTCTTTTATTCTTTGTTTCAAAAGATTTAATGCATCTGAATCAGGTGAATTCCCAGTTACATAATTAATCTCAAGATGAATCGTTGAATATTCATTTGCTTTTAATATTTCATACCTGCATTGACCAGTGACGTTATCACAGCTAACTAAATCATCCTTCAGACTATCTAAACATCCTGGTGTGGCTAAAACCAGCATAATAGTGATGACCAGTAGTTTATGCATATTTGTATACAAAATAGCTTGATTAAAAAGTTACCAAGACCATTCTCAATAAAGTGGCCCTAAAATTAATCTTGGATCTGGATAATCCTGCAATGCCTGTAATCTATCCTCAGGAGCGACTACTCCTGGTAAATCATGTGTTTTCGGTTCTATCAATGATAGTTGAAAATGGAGATGCGGTTCCCAGCCACCATTCTCAGTTTCAGGACCAAACCAAGCAATATTCTCACTCCTATGGATTTTTTGCCCTATTGATTTACCAGCTACAGAATCTGAACTCAAATGTCCATATAAGGCCCAAATATTAATCCCTGATATATTATGATTTGTAATTATTACATATCCATAATCTCCAGGTTCTGAATTATAACCAAAATGTGTAATTTTACCGTCTGCGAAAGCCATACATGGTGTTCCAATAGGTCCATTAATGTCAATTCCAACATGAATATTGCGAACTCCTCCAAAAATAGGTGTTGTGTACATGTCTGGCCTAACTTCATCATATTTTCCGATGCTAAATTCAGTTTTTGATGGAGTCCAAGGATTCACGCTAAGATCTAAAACACTATAATTATCAGGTAATGCAACAACAGGATGATAATCATTCTTTTTCCAATCTAGAATTGATTCAATTTCTTTCAAGATGTACCTCTTCTGAATACAAATTTAATTCTTTTTTATTTGATTCAACTACTAAAGAACCATCCAAAGCTATAGATTTTGCAATGCCAAATGAATCTTTCCAAAAAACTTCATTACCAATGAGACAGTCATATTCAGTGAAATTATCTATTATCTCCTCTGAAGTTAACAATGAATTAATATCAAAGTTGTACAAAAACGATGCCAAAAAGGAAGATTTGTCAATTGATATATTATTAGAAATAAGATTTGTTGAATTATCTATACCTAGTTCATTTTCAAAATTAATTCCAATCCCTATAATACTAAAATCTCCAAAATCTTCGCATAGTATTCCTCCTAATTTCTTTCCTTGCAAAATAATATCATTAGGCCATTTGAGATACAACCCTTTGCAATCCTTTTCTAAGACTTTCATTATACTTATTCCTACTACAAATGGTAAAAGTTTATGATTAGAAGATACTGTTGAAAGATAAAAACCCCCTATCTGAGATTCCCAAGTATTGCCATGTCGTCCTTTTCCTTTTGATTGCTTTATTGCCAGGATAGTATCAGCCATTTCAGAATAATACCTTGCTAACCAATCATTAGTGGAAGAGATACTATCTACAATGTGTATCAAAGAAATGCTCCAAGATCCATTTGTTTAATTTGCTCATTTTCAAGTGTATCTTCTATTGATTTGAAAGCTAACTCCAACCTTTGCTTGATGAATGGTCGAGAACCATAGCGTTCTGATATTTCTGTTGCAATTTTCCTATATTTAGCTACAGATGCAGGAGATATATTGAGTTGTAATTTGCCTCCACAAGAACACGTATCTCTGAGTGGAGGGCGCCTGAATTTAGTATTACATTTTTTACACCTTACACCTTGTGTAGAAAATGAGCGAAGATTTCCAATTATATCTCTGATAAAATGCTTTTCAATTGTTTGCTCTGCGACATATGTAGCATTTGAAGCGCGTGTTCGGGACGCCAACTCAAGTGATGCCAATGCTTTGTCTGCCATTGAATCTAAAGTCACATATTTTGATTCCACAGGGCCCATGTTTATACTTGAAGACTCATGTGAAAAATTATAATTTTCATATTGCTCTGGACTATCTAATCTATTCGACACCATATCCAACAATTCTGAAACTGAATTTGATACAACTTTCTTCTCAGAATTCTCATAAAATTCAAGTGGATAATTACTATTCAATTCTACATTGTGAGCTTCACTATCTATCTCAATAGGATCAATACGTGTTGACAATACTCTAGGGATGTCCATAGTACCTCCTCGTGTAGTTGGTACAAAACTATCTGAATAATTTAACAACCCATCAACAAGAAGCATTATTGAATCTTCATCACCATCACAATTTCTTCTCTTTGCAGCATGCAAAAAAGGATGGCCATATTGAGCTTTAGCAGAAGTAAAACCAATTAAACGCGTTAGAACTCCTGCTGAAGTGTGTGGACTCAAACAAATCAAAAGATTTCCTATTAATTCTTCAGGTTGAGAATTAGGTTCAAGGTTGTAAAAAGGTTTCATTCCATAAAGTTTAGATAATTCATCATCAACAAAATTAGAAACTTTAACCAACCAATTTCCAGCTCTCTCCGAAACAATTAAATCTTGTACTTTTAGCTCTAGTAATTGATCTGTAGATACTAAATCATTTCCATCAACATCCTTTGTGTAACCTAATTCATTAGCTTTCTTCAGACTTAGGCCAATTTCTTTTGGATAGAAATGAGTTAAAGGTAAATCTATCATATCATAGCGTAATGTTCCATCTTTGTATACTCGAAGATCCCTTTTTGCTCTTAGAATACCTTTCTCCAAACACTCTGGAATTTTATATTTCGACATGAGGCCTTTAACTCCCTTAATTTTTGGAAGAATACCTGTTTTTGTGTTGTTCATTGCCTTTGTTATTAATTCTGTGACGTCAACTAAACGACGTTTAGGATCTTCTTTAGGCATCGTTTGTGATTCACAGCAGCGTACTGAAACAGTTTCATTCTGACATGTTTTACAATAGCGTAATTGCGCCTCTATTTCTATACGACCTGCTCGGCCTTGAGAAAAACCTCTATTCGATGAACTAACTTTGAGAGCACTATTAACCAATCTTTGACTACCTCCTGCTTCACCCAAAGGAAAAAGAACATTTGGTGGAGGTTTCATACGGCGTTCGTTAGCCTTTTCTGGACGACCCATACTAGCTCCCACTCTTGTAGGGGCTCTATTCTTTATCTCAAAACCTGAAAAATGAGATATTAATTCTAAGGAATCATCAGTCTCAATAGAATCTAAAACTGAAACAATAGTATTATTTTTGACTTGAAGACCTAATTGATTAATTAAAGGACTAATTCCATCACTTAAACTCATTATTTGATTTTCTGTTTTGTAAAATATACTAAGCTTAAGAAGAATTTCCTTATAAATTAGTTTGAATTTATTTTCCATGACATTAGTAGAATCCTTAATCAATTGATTTTTTAGATCATTAATTTCTTTAACGTCTAAATCTGCCCAAAAATATGTGAATTTAGGATGCAAGGGAATGTTGTTTTTCTTGCTATATTTAGATAATGATTCAAAATCGTAATCACCCTCATATTTTTCAATATTATGACTTGCAATAATTGCTTGCCACCATTCATCACACCAACCTGATGGTTCCAAACGATGGTTATTTTCAATAAATTCACCAACTGGAATTAGAATCTCTCCTAAATCTACAATCTGCTCTACTTGGTTTACTACTTTTTTAGCATCCTCGTAATCATCTACCCTTGTGAAAGTACCATTCTTCAGAAGAACTGATGGACCTTCTATTGAATCGCAAGGATTGGCAGCTGTAGCTTTTCCAGGAAGTTGTAGTTTTATTTGAGTTCCTATTGCTGCAAACGAATCAACTATAACCATTGTAGAAGGATGTATAGACATTGAGGCGAGGCCTGATGATCTTGCACGGCCATACCTTAAGCGAAAAGCTCCTGGTTCATCAGGAAAGGCAAAAATTGGCCTACCTGCAATTACATCCTTTAGATATTTATGTTCTTTAGAGTCACTAGATGTACTACTTTTCTTCTTTTCAGTATAGGTTCTAAGAAAATCCCAACCACTTATTGATTGCTTATCTACATGTTTAAGAATCTTAGCAGCCTTAAGACAAAGGCCTTCTGCTATAACTAAACAAGCACCACCTCTCAAAGAATTAGTCTCTACTCTAGGTAAATCTCTGTTGCCTGCAACCTCTAATTTATCTGTTCGTTCCCCGGTAATACATATTGGACATGATGTTACAATACTTTCAATTTCTTCTGAACTAGGAACATATTGAAGATTTACAGCTCTTTTGTAAAGTGGAATTTCTTCTTTGTATCTTTCTATTTCTCCAGGAGTAGGAATATAAGCATCTAGACCTAATTCACGTCTAACAACATCTGCTATCAAAACCGATAATGCTTGTGCAGTTCCTCCAGCTGCTCGAATAGGTCCTGCGTAATAGATTGAAGCGCAAGTTGTGCCATTATTGTTCTCTAATGTACTTATCTTTACTACTCCTTCAGTGGGTGCAACAAGAACTCCTTCTGTAAGTATGGAAAGAGACGTCCTAACTGCCTGCTCAAGAGCAAATGCAATGCCTTCTTTATCCTTTAAAGAACCTGCTAACTCTTTTGCTATAATTAATGCGGTGGATTCTCTGTCATTTTCTTCAGCAACCTCTCGAATTCTAGGTGCAATCCCTTTCGGTCCTACTTGAGCCTCTACTCTTTCAGCAAGATCCTTTGCCCTTGGAATTTCAGCTTCCAAAGAAGGATCAAATCCTGCCTTCCGCGCCTTGGAAACAAGATTATAACAATCATCAGCCTTCTTTTCTAAATCACGAAAATAAGACTCCATCTTATCGGATGCAACGAGTACCACATCACAGCATAGAACGCCTATTATTATTCTATTCGCCTAAACTATACACCATAACTGTCAATGAATATGGTTCTGTACGCTGAAGCAGCAGAACGAACACCTACAAGCATTATTCCAAAAGTCATAATTATGAATATTAAACCAGCAATTAATCCAAAATTATGATTCACAAGCATAAGAATACCTGGAATCATCAAAACAAAAATAGAGAGGAGAGCTGAAGTTCCCATTAGCATAAATTGAACTAAAATATCAGGATTACCACGATCGCTTTCATCAAAATTAGCAAATGCAGAACCTGACCAAATGCCTAATCCTGTATTACAGAAAAGTAAAATAAAAAGACACTCACCAAAAAATATCGTGACTTTCAAGGGAAACTGGGCCAAAATACAGATAGGGAGCCAGATTGCTATCAAACCAGGAAGTGCCATCATAATTAGTGCTGCAGCTTTACCTTTCATTATCAATACAGATTCCACAGGATTGGACTTCATAATCCATAATCTTTTACCTTCTACACCCAGTATAGTTGAACCAAGCATTGTACACTGAAGCAGAGCACCAATAAACAAACACATTGCAAGCATTCCAGGATAATACAAAGTAATTGGAATGTCACCTATAGGCTCATTTGGTAATCCTGTTTTTAACCACCAAAAAATTAAAATGAAAGCAAGTGAAAAAGTGGAAAAAGAAGAACTAAGAACATCACGTTCTCTTATTGAAGATATCACTTCTTTAGAACATATTGAAGAGGCTCTTACACCAAGTATAGAATTTAACCAGTTAAATTGTAAGATTCGAATTGGATTCTTGTGGGATGAAGAATGTATCTTGTATGCTTCTAAAGCTTCAACAAACAATCCATCCATAAAATAAAAGAATATTGATAACACAAACAAACATAGAATGCAAACAGCTATTGCTTCTTGTGGAATTGAATGTGAATCATTTGCTACTAACATTAATACAATGAGGATAGGTGATAAAGTCATCAAAAACGTAAGCTTACGCGAAAATGGATATAATGCACCAGCTATAGAAAATATATATCCACTGAGAGAAGATAGAATACTCAAAAGGAAATATATAATCAAGAATTCGTTAGTGATAACTATACCTGATCTCATAACTATATTCCCTAAAAAGAAAACAGACAATATCAAAAAAGAAAGAAGAAAATTAGGAATCATAATAGAATAGAACATTCCAAGCATTATCTGTCTAGATGTAACTGGTTGAACTAAATGAAGATCCATACGCTTAGATTTTATGATTTTACGATATGTAATACCCGCAGTTCTTAAAGTAAATAGAGCGAAGAATATTAACAAAAGAGTACCATAACCTTGAGTAGAACCTTCCGGAAATAATTGGGGATGATCAATAACAAATTTGATTAAATGGATACAAGCAAGGGAAAAAAAGATTCCCACAAAAAAGATTATAAATGTTCCAATTATTCTTTTCTTAAGGGCCTGCAGATTCTTACGAAATGATGATTTTAATTCTGCCTGAAAAATTGCATATGTAACACTCATCGACCAAGAGACTCCATTGTTCTATCTTTTTTCGTTTCCTTTTTGAATATACGATAGCAATCTGAACAAAGTTGAACTTTGCGATTAGAACCTTGGAGATTTAGTGCACCTACTTTTTCAACTCTCTTACGAGGAATTGAACGCTTGGGACTATTATTACATCCACTAGCGTTACAAATGTCCTTATCTTCGTTTGATAAAGAGATGTCTCTATGCTTCATGTTAATTGCAATAGAAATTGTATACTTAAAAACTATGAAGGCTATTTTTCAAGCGAAAGACCTTCGGAATGTGATAACATATTACCACATTTAGCACAATATTCTACATTTTGATCTGTTATAACATAATCACATGAGGGGCATTTAATTTCCACTTTTGGAGAAATGGTGCCTCTCTTGTTTCGTAGATTTGCAAGATAGCCTAGTGCAAGTAGAACCAAAATAACTGTTTGACTGTAACAAACTATTTCCTCAAAGGCCATGATATTGTAGAACTAATCCCCTATAACTGCGTTACTGCAAAGTAATATCTGGCATTAAAGGACGTGCAGCAAAACCTTTGAGAGCAAAATTGCTACCCTCCCCAACTCTACAAACAAATAAATCTCGATGATGTCTAATCAATCCAAATTCATCTAATGAGGATACACCACCACAAATCTCCATTGCCATTGTTAAATGATCAGATGCTTTACGAGAGCATTCAATTTTCACTTTAGCTGCAGATTCTCTGTCTAAAGTATTATCATTATACCTATTTGTCAAATCAATTAACCAAGTCAAACCTTGTTCTAATGTAATATCCATATCAATTACTACATCCTGAACTCTTTGGAAACTACCAATAGGTACTCCAAATTGCTCTCTTTCTTGAGAATATGTTCTACATTTGTCTAATGCAAATGCCAATGAAGCCAAAGACATTCCTGCAATGAATAAACGACCACCATTCAGAGTCTGAGCCATAACCTTGAAACCTTCATTTTCTTTTCCTAGAATTGTATCATCAGAAACGCGAACATCATCAAAGGTAATTGATCCTGTAGAGGATTGACTCCACAAATCCTTACCTGCCATTTCTTGATATGAAACATTAGGATTATCCATTGGAACAATGAAACACGTAGTTCTGTATCCTGGTTTAGAATCTGGATCTGTCATAGCATGAACTACAACATGACTAGCCCATTTTGCATTCGTAGACCAACATTTTTCACCTTTGATAACCCATTCATTACCATCTTTCTTAGCTGTGACTTGTGGATTAGTAGCGTCTGAACCTCTTCCTGGTTCTGATAAACCAAAAACAAACATTCTCTTTCCAGTTGCTAAATCTGGAAGGTGGGCTGCTTTTTGCTCTTCTGTTCCGAATAATTGTAATGGTTTAGCCCCCAAAGACATCGCCGCACCTGGAGTTATCGCCAAGGATTGAGAATGATAACCAAGAGCTAATCCCATCAAAATTAAATCTAATTGATTTCCTCCTTGTCCACCATATTCTTCAGATACTGTAACTCCAAAAAGACCCATTTGCCCCATTTCATCAATAATGTCTTGAGGAAGTAAGCCATGATTTCTTTCCCATTCAAGATAATTAGGTTCAATTCTTTCATCAGCAAAATCACATAATGCTTTGTAGAAAGTCATTGAATCGGGAGATACTAATCTCTCCAAATAGTGGTCTAAGCGACGTTCCATGAAGTTGTCACAAAGATATCTGTTAAAGTGGTTATCGTGACCTTCCAATTGCACCACGTGGCGGCTCTGGTTCATAATCTGCCTGTAATTCAGCAGGCCATTTGCGTGGTTTATCATCCACACCTTGGAGAATAATATATCCAATAATCATAATTATTAGAAGGAAAGTTATCGCTGCAGGCCTTGAAAATTCTAATTCATCCACAATTATTGCCCAAGACAACGGGCCAATAATAGTAGCAAAACGACCGACCATACTATACAATCCATAGAATTGCCCAATATAGCGTGGTGGAGTCAAGACTAACATATATGGTCTATCGGCACACCACATTCCTCCTAACGCTATACCTGCTAGGAACGGAGCAATCCATATCATCCAAGTTGGCAATCCTAACCAAACTGTAGAAATTAACAAGGAAAATGTAGCAAACCAAACCCATAGTACCATATTCAATGTGATTTTAGGGCCTATAATATCTACCAAATATCCCCAAAGAAAAGCACTTACAATAGATGAGAAAACACCAATCATAGTGTAAATTGCTATTTCGGTATCTGTCATACCAAATTCTTTGGAGACGTAAATTGCTGCAAATGTAATGGATGTGTTTGCAGCATCTGTGTAAAATACACGTCCTACTAAAAATCGAGAGAGACCAGGAAACTCACCAAGCATAGATAATGTCTTTTTCAATTGACTAAAAGTTCCATTCATCGCTTCAAAAATTGACCCGTCACGGAATAATGGTGTTGTTTTTGTATTCATAGATGAAACTGCACAAAAAAGCGCGAAAATTATCAAACTATATCTGATTAGTGTACCTTCAAATAACCAAGAATTAAGTCCTAGTAAAATAGCCATTAAAATCATTAAACTAGGCCAAAAATTATCTTCAGGTGTTTCTTTTACAAAAATAAAACAAGGTATTGCAAAAATTAAGAATAGCATAGCTGTTGCTTGAAAAACTGCCTGATATGGAAATCCTAAAACTGTAGTTAGGAATAAAGCTGATAAAATACCTATGAATGAACCAACATATCCTATCCCAATACCTATACCTCCTATTCGCCCTCTATTTCCTGGAGTAGAAATTGTGGCTAAAGTCGAATCATAAAAAATTAAACCGGCCTGATAAAAAAAGTTAGCAGCAACAAAGAAAACAAGAGATGCTGTAAGTATTGTGCTTTTACTCCAACCTTCTTTTTCATATCCTAATAATGCAGTAAAAGCAACACAAATAAGAGTTGTAATGAAGAGAAATGGCATACGACGCCTTGCTTGATCAGAAAGTGCACCAAGCAGTGGTGCTGTAAGAAAAACCAAAGCCATTGACAATGCATTTGCATATCCATAATCACCATCAGAACCACCTACTTCATCACTAACAACCCAGAGACTAAAATAAAATGAAACAATCAATACTGAGAATATTGTGTTTCCAAGGTCGTAAAAGGCCCAAGAAAAAATGCTAAACATCGAAGCTTTAGTTGTGATAGGTTCCTTCGGTTTTTTCCTCTCTTCATTGAAATCCTTTAATTTTTCTCTAATCTTCTTTGGCGCATCCAAAATCTTTTGTGAACGACTCATTCTTATTCTGGTTTAGAGTCTGAGTCTGATAATAATTCTAAATTCTTTCTTATACGTTTGTCCTCTTTCTCTGCATCCCTTATTCCTGCCTCTACATCTACCATATATAGTAAAATTGCACCCAATAAAAGTAGTATGGCAATACTAAAGATACCTGCACGACTATCATAAGCAACAGTCATGAAAAGATAAAGAGTAGGACCTAAGAAAGCTGCAACTTTGTTAAAAAATCCTAAGAAACTGTAAAATTCAGTACTACGCGTTTCCGGGACAATTTGACCAAATAGGCTACGTGCGAGCCCCTGTGAGCCTCCAAGTAAAGTACCCATCAAACAACCAAGAATAACAAATTGAAGAAATACAGTTAAACCCAATGGTTGCCAAAGATTATCCCTAGCCCATTCAGGTACCTTATCTAATACACCATCACTTAAATCTGTAGGATGGTCAATACCTACTTCATTGGCTCCATCTAAATCACCACCTTCAACACTTACACTAAAACGTGTATCATTTATAGAATTTGTAAAGTTAAGAATATCTGATTTAGGGACTCCAGTAAGGACTACCTTGTTTGGATCCTCTTCAGACTCTCCCCATTTCCATACCAAAAGATTAGGTTCATCTTCATTCTGTTCGGTTGGAAGAATGTAAGACCATTTACTAGCCCATGCCTGCTCATCAAATTCTTCATCCTCATAGTCTAATTTTTGGGCTAATTCAAATGTTGACCAAGATACATGAACCGTGTATGCCTCTGTCCAAGTTCTATTACCTTCCAATGGATTCTCGCAACTAGTCTTGTTCAAATACTGAGAATCACTACAACTCTCGTTCCACTCATAAAGAATGTCATGCTGATCATGATCTTCTAATTGTAAAGGAGCAAAGGCAAGACCTGCAAAACACAAAACAACCCAACCGCATATTGAAATGAAAAGCGCTTTTTTAGTTCCTATCCTACCTGCCAATCTAGTGAAACCCACTGCAGAAGGCGCTGCCACAAACTGAACTAGAAGGACTGCAGTAAGAAGTCCCGTAAAACCAATTCCAAGAACTGTGGCCCCGTAAACGCCTGCTAGAGCCGTAATTGTATTTATTCCGTCGATAAAGAGAAAATAAGCAACTAAATACAAAAATAAGTTAGGGAAATCCCTGTAATCTCTTAAAGTATTGCGTACCTCACCGATAGCAAAACGAGCAGCCTCTGTAAACTTCAATTTATCCATTTCCTGTTCTACAGGTGGCTCAGGAACCCACATAAATGTCAAAAGTGCAAAACCATACCACCAGACACCTGCTGTTGCCATACAGAAAGGAATAACCCAGGCCGCATCTGGCAAACTGAGATAAAGAGCAAAGTGAAGAACTAGTAAAATTCCTCCACCTAAGTACCCATAAGCAAAGGCTCTGTTCGAAATATCGTCTAACTCATTCTCTTTACCTAAATGAGGCAAAATGGCATTGTAGAATACGCCGGCACCATTAAGACCTATATTGGCAAAAAGAAACATCACCATAAGCCAAATCCAAGAGGCATCACCAAAAAGCGGGGCGAAAGCGAGAAGGAAAGTACCGCCAGCTCCAACTATTGTAAGAATTTTAAGCCATCTCATTTTGACAAGGCGCCTATCTGCTATAACTCCGAAAGGCGGGCTCAAAATTGCTACTGAAAGGGTAGCTATTGCTATAACTAAAGCCCAGACTGCGTCTCCCGTTAATGTTCCTAAAGGCGTAGAAGCCGTTAATCCGTTTGCCTCGAGAAAAAGGATAGCATACCATATAGGAAGAATAGCTACTGTAACACTAGTCTCAAAAGCAGATTTCCCCCAATCATAGTATCCATAACCACTAATCGCTTTCTCTTTTTCCTCTGGAAGATCTTGTAATTTGGAACCTAAACTAAACAATCTAGCAATTATATCAGCCATGAATAACTAAAGAACCCCAGTTAAAAGCAATTAACCTCGTGTTTCAATAAAAAAAACAGTCTATTCTTTATTCCATTCCAGAGCTTTATTCAGAAAATTCTGAAAGAGTTCCGAGCCATATTCACTATGCTCAACTTCTGGATGATATTGTACACCTGCATATGGTAATGTTTCGTGCTCTATTACTTGAACTTGACAAGCATCTGAGGATGCTAATAATCTAAATCCTTTTGGCATCTTATGGACTTCATCATTATGTGATTCCCAAACATTAAACTCTTTTGGAAAACCTGCCAAAATCCATCCCTCATCAATCAAAGTCAATAATGATGAACCAAATTCAGGAATTTCTGCAGGTCCTGCTTTACCGCCAAAATGGTTAGCCATATATTGGTGACCAACACAAATACCCAATATTGGCCATTTTTCAGAATCAATGTATTCTGAAGTTAAACCAAGAGCTTCGGATTCTGTTTCAATTCTTGGAGCACCTCCCGAAAGTACAAGTGCCTTAAAACGCTCTAATTCTTCGATTGGAGTAACATTTGAGACAATTTCTGCTCTGCAACCCAAATAATTGAGAACCCTATATTCCCTGTGAGTCCATTGACCTCCGTTATCAACAACGGCTATTGGGAAATTTTCGTAAGACATTAATCTGAGGTTGGAAGTTGGTTGTTAAGTCTTTCTAATCGATTATTTCTTTCAGAAGCAAATTTTTCTATTGCTTGCATAACCCATCTAGGGCTTAAATGTGCTTCATCAATAATTTCATCAACACTGCCACCTGTTCTCCAATTATTATCCCAATCAGGTGAAACAGAGTATTCAGACACTATACGATTTGAAATCCATTTATGCATAATTCTAAGACCTGTATTAGTAACAATCATAGAATCTGACCATTCTTGTTCGGAAATAATAGAATCTCTGTATGATTTACTTTGTCTTTGAAACAATTCCCATGAGATTGCCGATACAATTTTTACATTATGCTTTTTACCCAATTCTTCAAGAATTGAAATAATTGTATTCGTTGAGCTAGTGCCCCTTACAATGACTACTCCCTCCTTAGGTCTAGAATCATAATCTCGAATCAAATATGCTCCTTTTGAAGCATTCAAATAACTTGCAATGCCCAATTTTTCTCTATCTGGAACCTCAATTGGAGGTCTTGTCAAGTGTAAAGCAACAATCGGAACGTCTGTAGCGAAAGCAGCTGCAAGAGACGGTGCAACATCATTGTGCTCCCAAGGATGCAAATTGATTATGTGACCATCTGGAAATAACTGAGTAACACCTGGTGCAAAGATACCAAAATGAGTGCGGCTATCCTCTGCAGTTTCGGGACCTGAGTGTCCTGCAATCCACAGTAATTTTCCTACTTTAATTTGTGAATCTTGTGCAACCTGACTAAATAATCTAATTGTACCATATTTTAGATAACTAAATGATCCATATGTACTAAATGATCCAATGAATCCATTAAACTCTTCTAATGTATCTGTATTGAAATTTACAGTTGATAAACCTGCCATCATACCTGAATTCGCAAATTCAGTTATACCTTGTGGCATCAATGGAGAATTTGTGTTTGTAATCTTATCATACATCCCTAAATCTTCCATATCTCCCCAACCCTTTGCGAATCCTGAAATATTTGTTGAGCCGGCAAGATCTGCAGACATTGCAACAAACAATGGCCTCCCATATTTTTTACGGCTATGTGAATTAATCCAGGAAGCAATCTTAGAAAAGCCAACACGATTTGGTATATTAGTACCTGGTTCTGCAAATAATTCACTAGGATAATTTTCAAAATCAAAGATTTCCTTGTCGTTTAAAGGATTAGACTCAGTAATCTTGCATTCTTTTATATCTTTAGGAACTGAATCGCCTAATTCAACTAATCTGTCAGCTAAATAATCAACTAATTCTTGGTTATTGTGTAATACTGAAACTACCGTTTCGAAATAATTTCTTGCTTGTTCAACTTGTTCCTCACGAGTTTCTGATGCACCTTCACCAGAATTGTTAAATGAAATCTCATATTTTTCTTCAAAATCTGTCTTAGTTTTCCAAAACAACTCCGAATTACGTTTATGAGGAACTCCGTGTGATTTTTCATCGAAAACGTGATAGCCTCGTCCTTTGCGTGATTTAGCGTAAATCATCTTTGGAATATTATCTTGAGCATTACCTACTAATAAATCATAATATGCCTCAGTGAAAGATGACCAATTTTCATTATCTTCAGTTCCTTCAACATGCCAACCACTAGTTTCAAACAATTCTTTAGGGGTAGATTTTACTATAGAACTGAATGGACGGCTGTCAATACCATAGTCATTCCAATCAATGTAGTAAATTATATTTCCAAGTCCCAAACCCCAAGAAGAATTCAAAGTTTCGTGAGTAGCGCCAGTACTCAAACCACCTTCTCCCTCAAATGCAAAAACCTTGACCTCATCAGTACCTGCTAATTTGTGTGCTAGGGCTTCACCAGCAGCTGGTGGTGAACCATGACCACTTGGACCTGTATTAAACTTGAAAAATAGAGTTTTACCCTCCATTTCAGCATGACCTGGTAATCCTTTATTCTTACGAAGAGTGAGTAAATCTTCCCATACTAATTGAAATTCCTCCTCATTTCTAACTTGATATTTAGAATCTCCAGTTTGTTTATACTTTACCCTTAATGCTTCATTTAGTACTGCTAATGTTGCATATACCATAGGATTATCATGACCTGCAACCAGAACGAATCTATCTGCAAATCTCTTTGTTGGATCTCTAATATCCCATCTCATAGCTCCAGATAGAAGAGTTATCAGCATCCCATGAACCTTAGAACGTGAACCTCCTGGATGTCCACTTTGGCTTAAATTAAGTGTAATATCTATACACTGATCAATTAAATCCTTTGTAATTTCCCAATATTCGTAATTATTTTTTAATTTAGAAGGACTATCCATACGACATATTACAGATGAGTGTGTTTTTGAAGTTTCTGCTTTAGAAATTCAATCTTCAACTTGCCTAGCTAAATAACCTCTAGAAAATAATGTCTGAAGAACTGCCCAAATCATAAAGAAGACTAAAACTGATAAGGCTTGACCATAAATTGTGTTAAATTCTATAGAATTACTAAAACTGTAAGGAAGCAATTCACTTAGGAAATCATGGAATAAGAATGCTACAGACGTTAAGGCAGTAGTCAAAGCCAAGGTAACTACCAAAGTAGTCAAAAACCATTGTAAAACAGTCTCATATTCTTTTGAATAATACATAACTCTTGCTAATCTACTATAGCGAGTGTGCCCATAGCTTAATTCAATAAATAGCATAAATGAGAAAACAAAACCCAAAATTGGATAAATCTGATCATTAGTATTTCCTGACAAACCAAGTGGCATAACCAATACCAAAAACGCGGCAACAATCTGATTTCCGATATAATCCTGCCATATACCTACAAGACCTATTGATATAGGTAAACCAATCCAAAGCCAAAGAAATAATTGTTGAGTTACTTGATAAGGAAATGCATCAAAGTTCCTAATATCTGCAACAAATATTAATATAACCGAAAGAAAAATGAAAAGCATTGTATAATCATAAACTTTCTTATTAATACTCAAGAAAATAAATGATGTGCCACTAAAAAGTCCAACTATCATGCCTGCTACTGCTGAATTATTTAATTTTGAAAGAACCTCATCACCATAAATTCCTGAAATTATACTATCTAATGCCTTAAAGAAAAGTGAATCTTCCATAGGGTTGATAACGTATGCCAAACCAAGACTAAACATCAATGAGAAAGTTGCGACTGATTGCATCAATGACAAACTATTATTTGTATTCATTAACGAATCACCTCTGCTAATGATGTTGACAGAACATTTTCGGGATCCCAACGCATAGCTCTTGCCCCAAGAGACCTAGCCTCTGTAATTTTATTATCAAGAGATGCTGATGCCGTAAAATATACTGTTGGAGAAATTATGCGTGATTCTCTATCATAATCCAAGGTATCTGGTGCTATTACCGTTAATTTGAAGCCTCGGGCTGTTATTTCTCTAAGAGCATTGGTACTAGTTGGATCATTTTCAAGTGTTGAAAGAACCATAACTGGTGAACGAGGCGTGAAATTACGAAGATCACCAAGGACTGTATGAAGTCCTAAAGAACCTCCTGCCTTTACTTCAGCTAAAGCTGTTAAAATACGATACAGATGCCTTTCTCCCGTATCTGGTGAAATCACATTTACCGTTTCCCCATATATGGTCAAACCAACCCGATTACGTGCTCTCAAAAAGAAACTAGTTAAGGATGCTGCAGCTCTGCAAGAATAATTAAGAGGATTGCGCAAAATTGTTCCAGTTCCTGAAATTTCCCTTGCATCAAGAACAAACATAATGTCTGAAATATCTTCTCTTTCAAACTGATTTACCATCAATTTTCTTGTACGTCCAAAAACCCTCCAATTAATGTTCTTAAAATCGTCTCCTGGAAAGTACTCACGAATTCCATAAAATTCACCACTAGTTCCAATACGTCTTATTGGCATAGCTCCTTGATACATTTTTGGAAAATCTGTTGAAAGGTCTATACCTTCTATCTGCTCAATTTGAGGCAATACAACTAAGCTAGATTTTGATTCAATATCTGCTTCATAATAAAATAAAAATGAAGGATTATAAATTCTCAAACTAGGATTGCCAAGCCTATATTGTCCTCTCAAACGACATTCAAGATGATATTTGTTAACTACTAATTCATCTTTTTTAAGCCTAATTATAGTGTGATTAGAACCGTTATTTACTTCAACTTCCGAAGGTAAGTTATCATATATTTCTAGAAACCCAACTGAACGTCCTTTATTCTGAATTATTAAATCAATTGTAACATCACTATTTTCAAAAACTTGATCTGATTCAAAACTCCTAGTTATTTTAACATCAATGGGTCTTGTATTGACTAAACTGTGAACTGCAACAAAACCAAGAATAGTGGTACCTAACAAAAAGAGTTGAAGATTATTTATAAATGGGGAAAAAAGAACTAAGATTGTACCAAGGCCAACATATACTACGGCCTTACGAGTCCACATTTTCTTATTATTCCACAGTAACAGCAGGAACTTCTACTGTCATTAATAATTCAGATAGAATTTCTTCAACCTTAACACCACGAATACGTGCTTCAGGTTTCAGAATAACTCTATGGCCAAGAACAGGTATTGTGGCTCTCTTGATGTCATCAGGAACTACATAATCCCTACCAGCTAAAACTGCCAAAGCTCTTGACAATTTGAATAATCCCAAACTTCCACGTGGACTTGAACCAACTGCGACTCTAGGATCCCTACGTGTTGCTTGAACTAAATTTACAATATATCTCATTACTTCTTTCTTAACATATACTTCTTCAACAGAATCATGCATTGCCACTACTTTTTCCGGTGAAGCACGAGCTTTAACTGTAAAAGAATCCTTCTTACGTTCTGAACGACCTTGAAGAATGCCAGTCTCAACTTCTTCATCTGGGTAACCAACACTCAATTTAATCAAAAATCGGTCCATCTGAGCTTCAGGTAACGGATATGTTCCTTCATACTCAATAGGATTCTGTGTTGCAAGAACAATAAATGGTCTTGACAATTTATGCGTTGTCCCTTCAATAGTTATTTGCTTTTCTTGCATTGCCTCAAGCAAAGCTGCCTGTGTTTTAGGAGGTGCACGATTTATTTCATCAGCTAACAAAATATTACAAAATATTGGCCCTTCTCTGAAGGTGAATTTGTTCTTTTCAGGATCATAAAAATAAGAACCTGTAATATCTGCAGGCAATAAATCAGGAGTAAATTGAATTCTTTTGAATACGCAACCTAATGCATCTGCTAAGGTATTAGACATCAAAGTTTTCGCCAAACCTGGAAAATCTTCGAATAAAATATTACCGTTAGCTAGAACTCCAGCCATAACCATCTCAATGGTCTGTTCTTTGCCTAATACAACATTGGATACTTCATCAGTTATAGATTTAGCTGCTTTATTTGCATCCTCAATTGATAGGTTACTTTTTTTGTTACTCAACTTTACCACGCACTCAGTTTTTTAGCAATGTTCCGAAGGTCATTAGGACCTAGCTTAGTAGGGGCACCAAGGAGCATCTTAAAATCATCATCTAAGGGTATATTATAACTTTTAACCAGGCTTGGAAGTAGTTTCAGCCTACCCTTCCTAGATTTTTCATCGAACTCGTAAACTTGATATTTTAACCTTATGCGCTCTAAAAGAACTTCTTGTAAAGCAAGAATTCCTGTATCTAAATTATGGCCATAAGAACGGAAAGGTCTTGGTTTGCGAATGTCAAAAATATGGAACCAACGATTGGGCTCAGGTTGTCTGAGAGACAACGCCATAGTTAGAATTATAACTGCCACTAATACATTTAAACGAATAATCTGAAGGATTAATGTGTCTCCTGATAAAAGAAAATAAAATCCTAAGGCCGCTTGAAATAAACTAGCTCCAAATGATTCTTGTGTATGCCTAGACTCATCGAACAATACCACACCGTTACTTCCAATCATTGATTTTACTAAATTAATTAGAAATTGTGAATTCTGACCTTCATTCCACATATTATTGATTGGTAAACTAGAATCAGATATGAAAACTGCAGAACCAAGTGGGTCTCCCATAGAACGCATGCCACAACGCATACCTAAGGTGAAACCGGAAAGTGGGGCTACTTCATCTTCTGGCGTTATAGCACCATCATCATCAGAATCAATCCAAGAATTACTAGATGTAGTCATAAAAACATTCCGAGTCCACTCGAAACCTGTGCTCCAGAGATTTACTTCTTGAGTATCTAATGTCTTAATTGCTACAGGTTCATTCAGAAGTACACTATAGGACTGATCATCTACAAAAGCAGTAGTTTCTATCAAAGAAACATTACCTTTGTAATTTCTATCCCATAATTTATGCTTAACATATTCTATTGCAAATAAATCTGCTATTGTATTGGAATAATCAAAATCTCCAAATACAAGAATACTTCCGCCTTTCTCCATAAAACTTACAAGGATTTCTAATTCAAGAGTTGTATAGGGAGATTCAGTACCTGCAATTACTAGTAATGTTGATGAGGGATTACTAACTTCGTCTAAGACTGCTGGATTTGACAATATAGCGCTTACATTGTAGGATGTCTCTGGTTCATTCTCAAGAGCTTCTCTAAAATTAGATATGTCATTCCAATCATCATCATAAGCCGATAATTGGGGATCCCTTTCAACAACTATTTGTAAAAGAGGGAATAGAACAAGTGTACAAACTGTGATTGTAGCAAATAAAATGAGTATCCCTGAACGGCTAGAAACGTCCATGTTACTCCTCTATAATTTCACTAGTTGTATCCAAACTCTCAATAATAGTTCTAAGCGATGAAACTGCATTAAGCCTGTGATCATCATCTAAACTTTTAGTTGTATAATCTGCCTCTTCATAGAGTAAAGTTAGATTAGAAACGGAAGCATGATTCAATGGCAATGCTTGTTCCAATGCCTTCTGGAATTCTCTAACTGTTTCAAAATGTTGCCTTAGATATCCATAACCTTGCAATATTTTACACATTTCCTTATACGAATGAACTACTGAATCTCTATAGTCCATATTAGCCTCCAATGCTAAAGCCGTAGATTCTAAGATTCTTCTTATCTCTCTAAGATGTCTATCACGATACCATTTCCAACCTAGCATTACACCTGAACCACCAATCAAAGTAGCAGCCAATACTATCCACAAAGAATAGTTTGATGCTTGTGTAGGTGGCCTGTAAATAATTGTAGATTCAACTTCATTACCAAGATAATGTTCATCTCCAGTGTAAGTTACCTTAACATTCACAGGAACTGATTCATTACCTGAAAAAATTGACTGGAAAGTAGCAGACCCGTTAGAATCTGTAATAACCATAGAAGTGACACCATTTGGTTGGAATGCAACCAACAATGGAGCTCCTGACACAGGACTGCCATCAAGTGTTTGTAAAGATATATGACCTGAATATGCTTGTTGATATTCTAAAGTACTTGGAATAGAGAGAATAATTTGTGTCTCTCCCATAATAAATATTCTAGATTCAGTCGAATTTAAGTGATATTCATTATTACCTGCAAATGTAACTGACAAATTGTGATATCCTAAAGTCGTCCCGAAAGGAACTTCTAGAGGTATAGTGAATTGACCATTGCTATCAGTTACTCCATCAATCGGAAGAAACTCTGAATCTGGAAGGAAATTAGAATTCATTACTAATCTAACATTTAGTCCTTCAATTGGCCTATCTGCTTTGTCGTATACAAACCCTGTGATTGGAATAGTAGAATTCAGTAGACCGTCAAATTCATCCATCTCAATTCGCGTATCATGTTTTACTTGAATCATTAATATTGATGATGAAGGTAGATAAAATTCCTCTGCGACATATTGAACTGTTACTGTGTTCGCTCCAGCTTCTGTGTAATGTGGAACCATATATTCATGAGAGAACCGTCCATCGCTGTCTGTCAATAATGTATCAACGTATTGACCATGGAAAAGGAAGTTAAGATTAGTACTCAATGGATTGCCTACGTCATCTACTATTCTTCCGTTGAACCCAAATGAATCCCCAACAGTAACTACTGATTTGTCTGAATCAAGACTAATGAATGTTTTTGCAATAACTGCTATTGATTGATCGGTTGAGGTAGGAAGATAATACCCCTGACCATTGAACGCCCATTGTGCAGTATACAATCCAAGAGCATGATTGGAGGAAAGTGTAATATTCTTTACAACATAGCCCTCTGAATCTGTAAACAATTGATATGTTGTGCCTACAAAGGTAACATTTATTGGCTGATTAGGCATAGGATTGCCAAGATCATCAATCAAATATCCTGTTAAGTTAAATTCTTGTAAGCGGAAAACTTCTAAAGATTCAGTAGTAAAGAAAGTATGAGCTAAAATCTCAGAATCAACATCATTCTCAGATGATAAATATAGGTATGAACCCTCAAAAACAATAGCTACATTGTGAGGTCCTAACTCCGTATTCTTATCTGTAAATAGATCATAAGAAAAAATGCCTGATTCACCAGTAGTCACATTTCCTACATATTCGCCATCGAAATAAACATCAAGCTGATGATTTGGTAATCCAACTCCAACAACGTCACGAAGATAGCCTGAAACTATAGAACTGGAATTTCTAAAGCCTCCAAGCCATTGTACAGTGACCTCAGTTTCACGCATAACTAAAATTTCAGTATCATCAGAAGAACCTCTAAGGAAATTCTGATCATTAATCAATGCTGTCAGAGTATGATTTCCTGCAATAGTATTTGAAGGGACAACAAAAGTACCGCTAAAATCACCATTAATTGAGTTTACTTTAGTTCTAGTTATTCCATCCCAAAGAATCGTGACTTCACGATCTAATGGAATTTGTAAGTCATTCTCTATAAATCCTGTAAAAGTTACGTTTTCACCAGCAACAACTATACTAGATGAATCTGTAATCGTAATATTTGTATGTCCCCAAATGGTATAATTTGCAACAAAAGTGGCTGGGAGATAATAGCCAAAACCTCCAAATGAAAGTTCCACTGGAATAACACCAACTGGATGATTTGAATCTGAACATGAATTATCTTCAGGACAAACAAAACTAAAAGTTCCATTTGAATCTCCCGTAACTCGAGTTAGATATTCATCATCCCAGAATACATTTACCTCTATTTCTTCAACTGCTTGGCCTCTGTCATCAAATATAGTTCCATTAAACCAAACAGTTTCTCCTCTAATTATTTCAAGATCTGGAAGATTAATAATTGTTTCTGAAACTACTGTAAACTTTACAGTTTTGGATGCATTATCATAGTATGGTGCTGTAGTATTATCAAAAAATACTTGAACGTCTACTTTACCAAGAACTTGGGCATTTGGTACTAAATAAGTCTTAGAATATGAACCACCAAAATTAGTTGTTGATACCTCATCTAACGTGTTTTCGCCCCAAATAAATGATAGATCAATACCTGCAATACCTAATGATGTCTCATCTCTAGCAAAACCAGTCATTGTAATCTCAGAGTCTCTCAGAACTTGTTGTTCTTCCATAGTCAAGAAAACTTTTCTGTGAAGATAAACGTCAGTATTAGCCAAATCTTCTAAGTTATAATCAGCTTCATTATACTTAATTTCAATCGTATGAACACCGACATCTAAATATGATGAATCTGGCGTATATTCAAAACTAAAAGTACCATTTGTTTGGAAGGATTGAAGGTAATTGCCATCAAAATAAATTGCTAAAACTCCTGGTAGCTGAGTGCCATTATCGAAAGTAAGGCCACCACTAAGAATCATACTTTCACCAGGATAGAAGTGCACATTATCTGATTGAACTGAAACAATTGATTGTTGAAATATTAAGGATGTTTGTGATTCACTAGAGCCTGAATGAAGATCATCACCTGCAAATTCAGCAGACCATGTTAGGTTTCCTAATTCGTGAGTAGATGGAATACTATATGTGTAAACAAAATCTCCATCTAGTTCTGTAGTGACTGTTGCTATTGAGACTCCGTCCCATAATAGATTTACACTCTGTTCTGAAAGTGGCTGACCTAAGTGATCTTGAAGTTCACCTTCCAAAGTTACATTCTGGCCTCTAGTAAGCTTAAGTGAATCATCATCAAGCTCTATCGAACTTGTTCCGAGAACCGTGAAGTCTAGATTAACACGCTCATCAGGTAGTGTAGCACTTTCACTATTGAAAGTAACAATTATTGTGTAATTTCCTGCTGCTAAATCTGTTGGAATAAATGATTGAGTAGTCCAGTTAATTTCAGCGACACTGAATTGAGTTAGTTCAAATCCTGCAATTTCAATGGTAATAGTTCCATTCGATATTGCTACATTGTCAACAGTTCCATTAACCCAAAATTGATTACCTATGTATTCTTTTGAAGGAGAAAGTTCTGCAGTTAGATTAACTGTTGATTCAAGTATAATTAAACTTGCAGTTTCCTCTGTCTCATAGAGGTATGTTGATCCTCTAAAAAGAGACTCTATAGTATAACCATCATCTGCGTCAGGTTGCCCTTCTTCAGGTACAGTCCAACTAAAAACAAAATTTCCAAGTTCATCTGTTGTTGTAGTTCCTATATCACACCTAAATCGATTATCTCTATTACAGCGATTAGGGTTCCAGTGTTTTGGAGATTCCCAAATTTCAAACTCGATCTCTTCTCCTTCAACAGGTACTCCACCCAAATCCAGTAGACTTCCTGAAATTACTAATTCTTGGCCTTTACCTACAGATTCTGGAGTATTAAGTACAAGACTAGTAGATGAAAATACTTCTATTTCTTCAGGTCCATCAACACCCAAGAAACCTTGTTCATAGGATGCTGCGTAAATTTCATTCACTCCAGGCAGAGCCACTAAAAAGTCAGTTATATTAAAATCAAAATTACCTGAGGAATCTGTTAATGTTTGACCTATCTCAAATGGAGGTTTAGTATGATCCTTGTCCCACATACCAAATCCAATATTGAAATCAGGTAAACGCGTGCCATTTTGATTCTCAGCATAGCCAATGATTCGAATCGTTTCTCCTTTGTCTACTTCATCATCGGGTGTAATTTCTGTAATTACTATCGTAACAGCCTCTCCAGTCATATTGTCAATGTCATCAGGATCCATTTCATCAAAATCAAAAGTATCTCCCTCATCTTCGTCTTCATCAGGTCTATCTAATGTGTTACTAGTTCCAGTTCCACCTAAATCAATCCTCTTCCAATGACTTGCTGAGAATGTTTCGTTGTCCTCTGGAACATAAACCTCAACAAAGGCATGAGCCTCATTAGAAACATATCTAGTCGGAGCTCCTAATGCTAATGCAGTAACAAAGAATCCAAATGAACGGTGTCTACAGGCACCAATTCCATTTATACAAATGGATTGATAAACATCCCAAGGTTCCTCTGCATCTGGAACATCTCCATCACCTTCAATAAAAGCGGAAAAGTACCATGTTAGATTATTAATTATTAAAGCTAAATTAGTTTCTGGAGTTCCATTCTCTGGCCAGAGCCAATAAAGTGGTTCATTTGCAATCGTACCATTGTCATGCTTGTATTGTAAAAAATCCTTCACATTTTCCTTAACTTGATTTGCTCCATTAATTGGCCTTATTGCTTCTTCAGGAAGGTCATCAAGTGTTAAATCATCTGAAATAGGTCTATTGAAATACGAACCATTGGTGCCCATTCTATATTTCAAATCTATTACTATATTTTCGCTACCTTGAACATAGTAATTATCGGCCCCATCCTTGAAAAAACTGATAGTTACGCCAGTAGCATTCGGATCATAATCTATAATATCTGCATCAGGAGAAACTGAAGGAATTCTGGTATAATCGCTGGTAGTTACCTCGATACCCATCCATATCCAACCTTCAAAAATGTTTGAATAACCTTCATAATTTGTTGGGAAAATCTCATACTTATCAGAATCATAATTGTACATTGTATACATTTGATTAGGATCCGAGGCCTGATCGTCGTAAAGTAATCCATCCATAGCATTCCATCTTTTAGCAGTGCCAAGAACAGGATCAAAGATTTCGTAAATCGTTACATTACCATCTGTGGCACCTGTATCTGGGTTACCTTCATCATCATCTCCAGGATCGACTGGTGGAGGATCTTCACCGTCTGGATCTCCATCATCATCACTATCTTCATCACAAGGATCTGTCCCTTCTTGATACTCTCTGAGATTGTCAGAACCATCACCATCAGGATCATCGAACTTGTCACTACCATCAGTTGGATTCAGTCCACAACCATCAACTCTATCTGAGTAGAAATCCTCCCAACCATCTGGCATCCCATCCTGATCTGTGTCAGCATTGAAAGGATCTGTGTCCCAATAAAATTCAAAACTATTTTCAAGTGAATCACTATCAGAGTCTAATGAATCATCTGAAGAATTACGTGGATTAAAACCATAGTAGACTTCCCAACCATCCCAAGCTCCACCATCATCTGTATCTTCATCATTAGGATTAGTATTATTGTGATACTCTTCTAAATTCGTATACTTCTCTTCATCTGAGATTACTCCATCTCTATTTGCATCATATCCATCACCATCATTGTCGTCATCACTATCTGGATCATTGGGATCAGAAGCACTAACTGGTAGGGTTGCTAATGGTGAAATAAGCATTAGAGCGACCAAAAACAATGCCAATATCTTCTTCGCAAACACTTTCTCACCTACGCGTAGAATTCCGGCTCTTTGTAAATAAAGGTATTGGGCTGAATTATACATCAATTATCTGCCTCAAATCCGTCGCTCATTCCATCGTCATCTGTATCAGGATCCCAAGGATTTGTTTGGGCTTCTTCCTCACGCCAATTAGGGAAATTGTGCCAAACACCCTCCCAATCTTCCCAACCATCATTATCATAATCAAGAAAACCATCAACTGAATCTAAAGGATTCAAGGTTCGTGTTTCATTATCAGGTCTGTTGTCATTCCAATATATTTCCCATCCATCAGTACAGTTATCGCCATCAGTATCTGCCTTAACGGGATTAGTGTCCATCAAAAATTCTTCATAGTTAGTAAACTTTTCATCCGGTGATAATTCACCGTCCCTATCTGAATCATAACCATCGGCATCTGAATCCCAGTCCCTGTCATCTGCCGATCTAGGATTTAGACCATAATAGCCCTCCCAACCATCAATCATACCATCACCATCTGTATCATTATTATTTGGGTCTGTACCATTCAAATACTCTTCATAATTTGTAAATTTCTCCCACTGTTCAATAGTACCATTTCTATCGAAATCCCAACCGTCATTATCTAAATCTGTTTCACCATCACTTGGGTCGAAAGGATCTAAACCATGTAACAGTTCCCAACCATCTGGCATACCATCTCCATCTGAATCAGGATTTGAAGGATCTGTGACATAACCATCTTCTCCAAAAACGCATTCCTCTCCATCACTAATGAGATCTCCATCCGTGTCTCTCAGCAAAGGATTCGAACCTGTTATGTTATCCATACTGTATACATTTTCCACAAAACCATCTACACGTGAATTATCAAATTCATACAAATTTATTAATGAATCATTATCGGAATCATCGTTTGCATCGCTAGAATTTAATGGTTGAAGATCCCAATAAACTTCCCAACCGTCTGACATACCATCGCCATCTGTATCTCCATTTGTTGGATCTGTACCATTCCTATATTCATACAAATTAGCATATAATTCAAATTCTGTTACATTGTCATTCCAGTCTGCATCAAAACTATCTCCATCTAAATCAAGCAATGCATCCTCAGGATCAAGAGGATTTAATCCATATTTAACTTCCCATCCATCTGGCATACCGTCTCCGTCTGTATCACTTACTGTAGGATCTGTCAAATGAATGAACAATTCTTGACCATCTAACAGTCCATCACCATCTGTATCATTATTGTTTGGATGTGTTGTAGTTATATTATCAACTTCAATGTAAGGGCCTGCTGCCGTGTTATTGTACTCAAGTCTATTGATTACTCCATCATTATCTGTATCATAATTAGCATCTAAAGGATTCAGAGGGTTTAGACCGTAGAGCCATTCCCACCCATCCAGCATTCCGTCAGCATCAGTATCTGCAATGTAGGGGTGTGTATCTGCTTGAAATTCTAGTAAATTGTTGTGTTCTTCATCTTCTTCTAAAGTTCCATTGTAATTTGCATCAAAACCGTCTTCATCATTATCTACAGTCGAATCATAAGCATCAAGAGGATTCATATTGTAATAAACTTCCCAACCATCCCACATTCCATCACTATCTGTATCATTATTATTTGGTGCAGTATTATTCATAAATTCCTCAAGATTAGTATATTTTTCAGACTGAGTCACAAATCCATCACGATTACTATCATAACCATCGTTATCATAATCCTGATTGGCGTCACCAGAATTAGTTGGGTCCAAGTTGTAATAGCCTTCCCAACCATCTGGCATACCATCGCCATCTGTATCATTATTGGTAGGGTCTGTGCCATTAAGATATTCTTGAAGATTAGTGAACCACTCATCACTAGTTATGTTGAAATTATAGTCGAAATCCCAACCATCATTATCTAAATCCTGATTTGCATCCAAGGCTGAAATTGGATTTAATCCATATTTCACTTCCCAGCCATCAGGCATACCATCTCCATCTGTGTCATTGCTTGTTGGATCTGTCAAATAATTGAATAACTCATCATTGTCTGAAATTGTATCTCCATCTGTATCATTATGGTCAGGCCTTGTAGTGAAGATTCCATCATTATCAACCCACCCTGTGTTGACTAAACTGTTATTATATTCATAAACATTAACAAGAGAATCTCCTTCTTTATCCTCAAAATTATCTGAAGGTCTTAAAGGTTCCAAACCAAAATAAACTTCCCAGCCATCATGCATCGTATCTCCGTCAGTATCTTTCAAAAGAGGATTAGTATCATTATAATACTCCATGTAATTGAAGTATCTTTCCTCATATTCTAATTCTGAGTTGAAATTGGAGTCCCAACCGTCTGCATCAGAGTCATACCAAGCATCTGCTGAAACCAAGGGATCTAGGCCATAATATAATTCCCAACCATCTGGCATCTTATCTCCATCTGTATCAAACTCCCAAGGATTGGTGCCTGCTAAATATTCTTCTAAATTTGTATGTTTTTCTTCTGAATTTACGTATGTATCTCGACTGGCATCATACCCATCTTCATCTCTATCATCATCTGCATCAGAAGGTAAATGTGGATTAAAATTGTAATACACTTCCCATCCATCAGGTATTCCATCATCATCTGTATCCATGTCCGTTGGATCTGTACTATTTCCTACTACTAAATCCATTTCATATTCCATTAAATTAGTGAAATATTCTTCAACTTCTAGAATTCCATTTCTATTCCTATCATGACCATCACCGTCTTTATCTAGTGAAGCATCGGAAGCATCATAAGGATCTAAACCAAAATCCATCTCCCACCAATCCGGCATTCCATCATTGTCACTATCTTTAGTTGGCAAATTTGAATCAGTAGTTGCAGACTGTGCATCGATATGTTGTGATGATTTGAAGGATACGAGAGGAGAAAAAGGCAGAGCTGCAAGTAGCATTATTACAACTGCTAAGACGACATAGCGTCGACCTCCACTGGGAACTGGGTCTGCCATACTAAGTCAGTCTAGAACTGGGCTATAAAGGGTTCATTCATAGTGGTAAAAACACCAGATCACGAGGTAAAGTAGTCAAACTTAAGGCAGTATCTTGTTCTAAGTAAATATCATCCTCAATTCGAATACCTCCCAAATTTGGTATATATATTCCAGGTTCTATAGTAAAAGTCATACCTTCTTTCAATACAAAATTGTTATCTGGTTTAATGTAAGGTTCCTCATGAATCTCAAGGCCTAAACCATGCCCTGTCCTATGTGTAAAATATTTTCCAAAACCTGCACTGTCAATAATTTCTCTAGCTGCATTATCTACTAATCCTGCTTGAACTCCTGGTTTCGCTAATTTTCTTGCTGTAGAATTGGCATTTTTGACTGCATCATAAGCGCTCTGAAGTTTAGAATTTATCTCATTCCCAAGTGCAAATGTTCTAGTTATGTCAGAAAAATATCCTTCATAATTGGCTCCCCAATCAATAATGATTAGATCACCTTTCTCAAATTCTTTATCAACTGGAAAATGGTGTGGATTAGCTGCATTAATTCCAGAAGCAACTATTGGAGAAAATGGTAATTCTGACTCTGAACCGTTTCGAAGCAACTCTATGACTAAGTCTGAAGCAAACTCTTTCTCAGTAATGCCTGGTTTTATTTTATGAATCGTGGATTCTAATGATTTCTGTGCAATCTCAACTGCCTTAACCATACATTCTTTTTCTTTTTTGGATTTTGTCATTCGTAGTTGAGCAAAGACATCAATTACATCAACAAATTTTGTAGCAATATTTGTTGTCTGTAATAAATCTAATTCAAGATGGCGTATAGTTCTTGATTCAATACCTAATTCTGTAAAATTGATGTTATCTGAAAATTGCCTAAAAGCTTTGTTTGGCCCATCTTTGTCATCATAAGTAATACAATCTGCATCTAAACCTAAAACTTTAGCGCTTTCTAATTCAGGAAGAATAAAAGTTGATTTATTTTGTTCAATAATAAGAACAACGGGCCTCTCACTCAAATGGAATTTGGTTCCTGTAAGATATGACATATTAGGACCTGGAACTACAGCTAAACCTGAGATTGAATTTTCTTGCATCAGTTTTCTCAGCTGTTCAATATTATTCATAATAGCCTATAGACCCTCTCTCTTATTAGCTGACCCCAATAGCTTCTCGTGGATTTAGATACATATTACAAACTTATCGAAGAACTTGAGAAGCATCGAGGCTATGGAGTACATACTGGAGTTGAGGAAGTTTCAAAAAAAATAGGGCAACCATACGATGCAACCAGAGCTATTAGATCCCAATATTTGCAAAGAAAATCAATTAAGAATCATTACAAAGTGAAAGATAAAGCTGGTTCACTTTACAAGGAATGGAAGGAAGGGAAAACCTTGAGCGAACTTGCATTACAAGTTGATTTTCCACCAGTATTATTAGCAAACTTTTTGATGCTAAAAATGAGATTCTCGAAAAAGAAAACTAAAGAAATAATGAAAAATACAAATTTAGTTAAGAAAAATCTACGATTAAAAAAAGAACTTGATGAAATTATAGGAAGAGATGAATTATACACTCCAAGATCCCATGATAAGCAATCGGCTGAAGGAAATCGCAGAGAAGATTTAATCGGTGAATGGTTAGATGAAAAAGAAATTGCTTATTTTACTGAAGAGGATCTTAGAGCGGGGACTGTCGAAGGTAAAACACCTGATTTCTTATTGAAGAAACCAATTAACTGGCATGGAGACGAATACAACTGGATTGAATCAAAGGCTAGTTTTGGTGATGAATATATTCATCGAAAGAATCATGGCGGTCAGGTGTCGAAATATGTTGAATTATATGGGCAAGGAATTTTAGTGTATTGGTATGGATATCTTGATTCATTGAAATCTAGAGGTTACACTATAATCGACAGAAAAGAAATGGGCCTCAAATAATTACATCCCAACTTCAAAAAGCCAACTTTCGATACCACCTTGTAAATGACTTGCTGGTATCTCTTGTGATTCCAACCATGCTCTAGCAGCATTTGAACGAATTCCTAAATGGCAATAAAGTACTATATTACCAGTACGTGGAATATTGTCTACTCTCTGTGCAAAGACGTCCATAGGAATATGCATATCTGTAGCTTCAATCTTTACTTCCTCACGTTCTGCAGCCCCCCTTACATCAATTAGTATTGGAGGGTTATTGGAATCTAATCTTTCCTTTAATTCTGAAGCAGACATATGATCAGGTAATTTTTTTGGTAATTCTTTAGCTTCTATAACTAAATCAGGGACTTCAACTTGCCTAATTGTTCCCTCTCGACTATCAAGAAAATAGAACGATGACTCCTTAATCCAACCAAGTGCTAATTGGACTGCTAACATTGCTTGATGCATACCTACCCAACCCACAAATGAACTGAGAACTCCTGTTGTAGAGCAATCTACTACTGATTCAGGTGATGGTGGTTTAGGATATAATGCCCTGTAATATCCACTACCTGGTAAGAAAACGCCAGTGTTGCCTTCATGAGCTCTTATTCCCCCATGAATAAGAGGTGTTTCTATAGCTTGACAAATGTCTGAAAGAATATAACGTGTATCTACATTATCTGTGCAATCTATTACAAAATCATGAGAACTAATTATAGTTAATGCATTTTCATTGTTCAATACTCCTGGAAGTTCATTGATTACTGCATTTGGATTTATTTTACTCAATACTTCTTTTGCAACTTTAACTTTGTGCTTTCCAACATCTTTTTCAGAGTAGAGTGGTTGTCTTGACAAATTAGATAATTCAACTTTATCTGGATCCATTATAGTCAAATATCCAATACCTGAGCTAATCAAATAGTGGGCAACAGGGCAACCAAGGCCCCCCATTCCAACGATAAGGACACCATGTTCTTGTAACTCTTCTTGGCCTGCCTCACCTACTTCTGGCAAAGTAATTTGGCGGGAATATATTGTCCTTTCCTTATCGTTCACAATTAGTAGTTACTCCTGTAAATAAGAAATTAACCTATTTTCATTTTGTAGCGTGTTGATACTGCTATAGATATCAAGAAAAATATCATTAATGGAGCATTAAGTAGTACTCGTTCATAGATAAATGCACCAAAAGTCCAACTATCAATCTCTCCACAACTATGGCCATCATAGTGTTCAAAGGGAGAATCAAAACAATGGGTTCCCTCTCTGAAAGCCCACCCATAATTGCCACCTGAAACTACAATATCAATTTCTTCCCACTTATCTTGGCCAACATCTCCAGTCCACAAATCTCCAGTTTCACTATCAAAACTAAACATCCAAGGATTTCTGAAACCATAAGCAAATATTTCTTCTTTGTATCCATCACTATTTCCCACAAATGGATTATCTGAAGGAATAGTGTACGTATCTCCATCAACATCCAATCTAAGAATTGAACCCTTCAAAGTTTCTAAATTTTGTGCATGATTAAATGCATCATTATACTTTCCACCATCTCCTAATCCAACATACAAATATCCATCAGGTCCAAAAGCAATATGTCCTCCGTTATGATTGACATATGGTTGATCTATTTCTAACAAAACAGTCTCAACACTTTCTACAAATTTAGAAAGACGCAATGTTGCTGCATCTGCCCCTAAACCTTTAACCGTGTAAGTAACAAAAAATTGGCCATTATCTTTGTAGTCTGGATGAAAGGCTAAACCAAGAAGGCCTTGTTCCCAATCTGCATTCTCTACTTGTTCAGTAATATCAAGCAGGATTTCAGTTGTATTACTACTCTCATCTATTATGTGAACTTTTCCAGCCTGCTCAATGCCAAATAAACGGTCAGAAGAATCTCCTGCATTATCAATTCCAATCAGCTGTTCAACCGATATATTTGGATTAAATTCCTCAATTATAATTTCATCTTCACTATTCTGATTAAATCCAAAGATTTTACCAGTAGTTCTATCCGAAAAATATAGTTCACCAGCTTCTGATTCACCAAAAGCAGAGACGGATATACGTGAATTACCTGTTAGAGAAGTATTTGCCTTGCTATCATGAATCAAGGTATTAGTTTTCCCATCATCTGTAATTTCTAAAGCCCAGATTTTTCCCATAATAAAATCTGCATAGATATATTTTCCATAAAGTGAAGGAGCATTTTCTCCACGATAAACAAAACCACCTGTAACTGAGCCATAACCACTCTCCGAATCATGCTCATAATCCCAAACGGGATTAATCAAATCTAAATCTGAACCTTCATCAACTCCTGATAGATTATCATAAAATCCATAAAGTGTTACTGAAATCAACAAGAAGAGAGTAACTGGTATTGCAGCGTTGACTTCACGTCCAATCATTATTCATGTCTATCGAATCTGATATTTAAATTAGACTCAATCCCAGAATCTTCGTGTTCTAGCATATGTTATTTCAGCCTCAATAATCGCTTTTACCAAATCTGAATCATCTCCTAGTTGCTTTCTAAGAATTCTTCCAGCAGTGTCTGGTCCAATACCTCTGCCAGCAATAACCATTGCAGCTCTTGCACCATGTGACTTAGCTAATGATGCGGATTTAGTTAATTTCTTGTTGTTGATTTCTTTGTCTACTTCCATAGGGTGCAAAATTGCTACCATTCGACTATTACATTGTGGACAAACAAGCTCATGTTTTGTAATCGAATTTACCTTTCTTTTACGCTTGTTATTACATGAAAGACATCTCAAAGACAGATTTGTACGCATTAATCTTCTCTTTACTGCAATAACAACAGAACTATCGGATTTAGGGGGTTTCAAATAATCTCGATAAGGATCTAAACCTGCATGACCATGAGGTGTTTTAGGAGATAA
>CACALG010000004.1 GCA_902533295.1 uncultured marine group III euryarchaeote
AAATATATGGTAAATTAATAGTCGCTTTTAGTGTGTTACTTAATTCAATCTTAGCTTTTTCGGCTGCGTCTCGTAAACGTTGTTTAGCTGCAGGATCATCGCGCAAATCTATTCCATTGTCTTCCTTGAAAATATCTGCTAGGTAATCTATAATGGCCTCATCCATATCAGTTCCGCCAAGTGTATTATCTCCTGATGTTGAAACTACATCAAATACACCATTATCCATTTCCATGATTGTAACATCAAAAGTTCCACCGCCCAAATCTAAAACTGCGGCAGTATATTCTCCTTCTTTATCAAGTCCATATGCAAGAGCTGCTGCAGTAGGTTCATTAATGATTCTTTCAACTTTTAATCCTGCAATTTTACCTGCATCAATCGTAGCTTGTCTTTGATTATCATTAAAATATGCGGGGACTGTAATTACTGCTTTTTCGATATCTACTCCTAAATGTGCCTCTGCATCAGTCTTAATTTTCTGCAATATCATAGCAGATATTTCTTCAGGTGAATACTTCTTTTTCTTGATAGTAACTCTGTGTTTGGTACCCATCTTTCTTTTGATGTGCATAATTGTATTTTCAGGATTCAAAACTGCCTGCCTTTTGGCAGGATCTCCAACAATGCGCTCACCATCTTTTGTAAATGCTACTACTGATGGAAACATCTTTCCACCAAATGTTGACCCTTCAGCTGAAGGTATGATTACTGGTCTACCTCCCTCCAAGTGTGCTGCTTCTGAATTGGTTGTACCCAAATCAATTCCAATTATTACTTCTTTTGCCATTTTATTCACCTTTTTCTTCAATATTTTTTGATACTACTACCTTGGCTGGCCTTAGTACTTCTCCCTCAAGTTTATACCCTGATTGAATAACGTCAACTATAGTATTAGGTTCAATTTTATCATCTTCAACTGTAGTTAATGCCTCATGGAATCTAAAATCAAATGATTCACCCTTAGGAACAAATTTTTCCACATTTAATGATTCCATAAATGCAGAAACTAACTTTTGTATTCCTGAAATACCCTCTAATGAACTTTCTAGATCAGGATATGCGGATTCTTGTGCTTTATCTATTGTATCAATCACCTCCAAGAATCTAGAAACAACCTCTCCTTTTACTCTCAAACTTTGCCGGTCCCTATCTCTCTCAATTCTTTTCCTAAAATTATCAAAATCTGCGGCTACACGCATTATTTGTTCATTATAATTTTCTATTTCTGATTTGAGGGATTCTATCTGCTCTTCAGGAGTTAAATTTACCTCCTTTACTTCCTCTACGGGCTTATTTTCCTGAGTAGATTTATCTTTGGATTTCATCGGTTATGAACCTGAGGTTGTTAACCCCTCATTTCAAAGAAAAAAGAGTCTATATAAAATTTCTCAATTAACGAAGACCAAATTTTTCTCTAGCTTTAGATACTTTTTTCTTGTATTCTTGGGGAAGTTGGTACCTAGCAATCTGTTCAATTTCAGTCCAATTCTTCTGAAACTCTTTTTTGGAATTTGTAGAAATAATTTCTTCGAAGCGAGACATATAATGTCTAGTTAACCACAAATAATATGAGGAAAAACCGAGAGCAATTATTCCAAATATAAGGACATAAATTGCCCAGTCACCCACAAAGCTAAGTATTCCTTTTGGAGCCCACGTCTCATCTGAATACCACTGCCCCAAAACTCCAATCAAAAACATAAAAGTACTGATTATTGTACCTACTGAAGTAACTGCTAACATATGCTCTTGCAACCAGTCGTTCAACTGCCTTCTCCATTCACTTGCCATCATTGTGCGCATTAATGGTTAAGTATAAAGATTACGCAAAAAAATAATAATATTTACTAGCCTGTCATTAATTTTGTATGAGTACTGCTAAAAGAATGGATTTGCTAGGTAGTGAAACTGCATTTGCGGTTTCTGCTGAAGCTGCAAATTTAGCATCCAAAGGAACTAAGATCTATCCTTTCCATTTAGGTGATATTAATCTTCCAACACCTAAATCTGTTGTAAAAGCCACTGAAGCTGCAATAAAGGCTGGAAAAACGGGTTATTGCCCTGCACCAGGGATTCCTGAACTAAGAGAAGCATTGGCAAATGATGTTGGTAATGCTAGAGGTTTAGATTATGGAATCGATAACGTTTCAATACAACCTGGAGGGAAACCAAGTATTGGAAAATACATAGCTGCTATGATGGAAAAGGGAGATATCGTACTGTATCCAAACCCAGGATATCCAATTTATGAATCTCAAATTGAATTCTATAAGGGAATTGCTTGTCCTTATGGTTACATCAATACTGCTAATGGGCTAAGGCTAGATTTTGATGCAATAGAAAACGGTATTCAACAAGGGGCAAAACATATTTTTTATAATAATTACAATAATCCAACTGGAGCATCCTCGCCAGATGAAGAAATAGAACGCTTAGCTAAATTAGTAATTGATAATGAAATGTTTCTAATCTCAGATGATGCATATTTTGACACACTGTATGAGGGTACACCAAAATCAATAGCTAGTCTTCCTGGGATGTATGAACGCACATTAACAATGTACACCTTTTCCAAAAAATTTGCAATGACTGGATGGAGATTAGGTGGGGCTATTGGACCAAAAGCTATCATTGAACAGATTAACCGTTTAAATGTAAACATGGAATCTTGTACGACACATTTCATACAACATGCAGGAGTTGCTGGATTAAATGCTCCTAAAGAAGAAACTGAAGAGATTTTGGATGAATTGCGAAGCAGAAGAGATATTCTGGTAGAAATTTTGAATACTATCGATGGAGTTGAAACTCATGTGCCTGAAGCTGGATTTTATGTTTTCCCAAAAGTAACGGAATTAATGGGAAAAATAGGGTTTGATGATCCTGAGGAATTTAGAAAGTCTGTTCTTACTGAAACTGGAGTGAGCTTCTGTGGTAGACATCACTTTGGCAGGCCATTAGAAAGTGAAACGGATTTCTACATTCGATTGGCATTTTCAGGAATAAGTAAAGATGACTTGCAAGAAGGAATGGCAAAATTTAAGAGCTGGATAGAATCAAGGAGAATATAATGGCTAAAGCAATGTTTGGGGCTGGTTGTTTCTGGGGCGTTGAATATAATTTTTCAAAAGTTGAAGGTGTAAATGAAGTTGTCTCGGGATATAGTGGTGGAAAAACTGATAATCCTACATATGAGCAAGTCTGTAGTAGCACTACCGAACATGCTGAAGTAGTACTAATTGATTATGATTCTGACGTTGTCTCTTATGATTCCTTATTGAATGTTTTCTGGGAGAAACATGATCCTACTACTCTGAATCGACAAGGAGTTGATGTAGGTACGCAATATCGTTCAGCTATATTTTACTTTACAGAAGCTCAAAAAGAAATAGCAAAAAAATCCTTAGGATATCTACAGAATAAATTAGGTGAAAGAAAAATTGTAACTGAAATTAGCGAAGCTAAAGAATTCTGGAAAGCTGAAGACTATCATCAAAAATATTTTGAAAAACACGGTAAGCACTAACCTAGTGCTACATCAAGAACCATCATTATAGTAAAACCAATCATAACACCCATTGTGGCTATATCTCCATTCTTACCTCTGTGAGCTTCTGGTACTAATTCTTCTACTACTACAAAAATCATAGCTCCTGCTGCAAAAGCTAAGGCATATGGAAGAACAGGTGTCATGTATACTACAACAGCAGCTCCAAACACTGCTGAAATTGGTTCCACAAGTGCAGACAATTGTCCCCACCAAAAACTCTCTTTCTTAGACATGCCCTCTCTTCTAAGTGGAACAGAAACTGCAGCTCCTTCTGGGAAATTCTGAATACCTATTCCTATCGCTAAAGCAACAGCTGCACCAAAACTATCTCCTGTAGCTGCAGCACCAAAGGCTACGCCGACAGCTAAACCTTCAGGTACATTATGCAAAGTTATAGAAGAAATTAAAAGCATACTTCTATGCCATGTTGTTTTAACACCTTCAGTCTCTTCAGGTGGAGCCCCCGGATGAAGATGAGGAAGATAAATATCTATTACTCTCATACAAAGCCCCCCTAAAATAAAACCAAATGCGGCTGGAAGAACTTTAGCAAGCCCTTCACCACTGGTTTGATCTATAGCTGGACCCAACAAACCAAAGCAACTTGCTGCAATCATCACTCCTGCCGCAAAACCTAGCATTCCGTCAAGAACTTTACGATTAATATCTAAGATGAAAACTAAACCTGCTCCGGCAGCAGTCATACCCCAAGTAAAAAGGCCTGCAGCTAGTGCTTGCTGAATAGGCCCCCATTCTTCAAATGAGCCAAACACAAAAAGCAACTTAAGTGCACTTATTTAGCTGTTTTCAGTCCTTCTGGGGGCTGAGTGTTAACCATTCTAACGCCAAAATAAATTAGTACAAAACTAACTAATTGTATCAACCCTAATTCTTCATTAATCCACCACCAACTAGATAAAATACCAAAAACAGGAACTACATTAACAAAACTTGAAGCACGATTTGCGCCAATTACCTCAATACCAATTGCAAAAAAAACATATGAAAGTGCTGTAGAAAGAATACCTAAATATCCAATCAAAAGCCATTCATTATCGCTCCAAGAACGATCCCATGGCGTTTCTACTAAAACAAAGGGAATAAAGAAAAACCAACCAATTAGAGAAACCCAGGCAATTAGTGAAAGTGGACTTAAGTGTCCCGAATCAAGAACATATTGCCTCATTACAATGACATAAATTGCATAAGCAAAAGCCCCAAACATAATCAAACTATTACCAATCAATCTTTCTCTAATGGGAATATCAACATTAGGTGAGACAAGAAATATGAGAAGTATTCCACTAAAACTTAGAAGAATTCCTAATGAACTCTTAGAAGTTAATTTATGTGAGAGCATTAAAACTGATAAAATTGCTACAAAAATGGGATTAAAACCAATGACTAATGAAGCGTCAGAGGCTGCTGTCTTTTGCATTCCATACATGTAACCTATTTGGTAAAGGAAGACTGATGTAAACGCCATAATTACCAAAGCTTTCCAATCACCAGTTTTAGGAGTCACATTTCCTTCTTTTAACCACATCCATGCAAAAACAATTGGAACTGCAAAAGAATATCTCAAAAACATTACTGTAAATGGAAAATCTAACAAATCAGTTGCAAGGAGTCTACCTACTGGCCATGCTACACCCCAAAGAACTGAAACCGTTAGCATCATCAAATTAGTAACAGCAAGCTTACGGGTACTGAAATCCAGCATAATTATTCGTCTTTCTTAGTACCTAAGAAATATTCATTAATTTGAGGATCTGTTAAGATTTGACTAGCCTTATTTGTATGAACCACTTTACCGTTAGAAAATATATAGCCTCTATCTGAACGAGACAATGACAGTCGTGCATTCTGCTCAACTATCAGGACTGTGATTCCTTTAGAGCGTAAAGCATCTATCCTTTCAATTATTTGTTGTTGATAAAGGGGACTTAGAGCTGCTGTAGGTTCATCTAACAAAAGGAAATCTGGTTTACTTATTAGTGCTCTACTAATGGCCAACATCTGTCTTTGACCTCCTGAAAGCGAAGCTGCAATATCATTCATGCGTGGTTTAAGATCCTCAAACATTTCTAGGATATCTTCTATTCTTTCATTGAGAACTGGGCCTGGAAGGTTGATTCCGCCCATCTCTAGGTTTTCTCTAACTGAAAGATTAGGAAAAACATTGTCTACCTGTGGAACATAAGCAATGCCTCTGTTAACCAAGGAATCTGTTCTCCAACCAGAAACTTCCTCACCTTTGTGCTTAACACTTCCACTGTAATATGTAGCAATACCAAATATTATCTTTATGAAAGTCGATTTACCACAACCATTAGGTCCTATAACTGTTACAAATTCACCTTCATCTACATACAAATCAACATCATTCATAATCTGGACTTTACCATAACCACCTACGAGATTTTTAACATCTAAAATACGACTCATGCTGCACCTCCGAGATAAGCTTCTATCACTTCTTTACTATCTTTTACTTCGTCAGGAGTGCCTTGCATCAAAACCTTACCTTGATCCATTACAATTATTCTATCGACTCCTCTTCTAAGAATGAAATCCATATTGTGTTCTATAACAAAAATAGAAATGTTTGTTTCAGAAACAATCTCTCTCAGATTATTGAAAATCTTTTCAGCTAAAGGACCTGCAACACCTGCAACTGGCTCATCTAGAAGTAAAAGCTCAGGTTCACCCATAAGTGCCCGGCCAATATCGACTAATTTACTTTGACCACCCGATAATTCACTAGTCAAATTATGTGCCATATGTGTTATCTCTAACTCTTCTAAAGTCTCGTACGCTTTTCTGACTCTTTCCTCTTCCCCATTGTCAAAGAAATGTGAAATAAATGCATGTAATGGATTTGTACCGTATTGATTTCTAGGTGGAATCAACAAATTTTCAATTGCCGTCATCTCTCTCCAGAGTCTTGTGTGCTGGAAAGTACGTGTAAGACCTAATTTTTGTATCTCATCTGGTCTCAATAAGGTCGCATCTTCACCAAAAATTTCAACGTCGCCTTCAGTCGCATCTAACAGCCCTGAAATACAATTGAAAGTTGTAGTTTTTCCACAGCCATTAGGGCCAATCAGGCCTACAAATTCTCCTTTTCCTACCTCAAAAGAAACATTGTCAACTGCACGCAAACCTCCGAAATCTTTCGTCATATTACTAACTTTAAGAATTGTATCCATCAGAGAACCCCCAAAATCAATATTTCAATAACAACAACAAATACCACTATGAGTGGCCAAACATACCATGGCAAAGCTTTGGAAGACAAAGCCGGGTTTTCTGGTCTTTTAGGAACTTCAGGAAGTAATCCTCTCTCAGAAACCATAAGACTTGTTAGAATTACAAGACCAATTAACATTAATTTGAAATAAACTAAATTCACCATTATATCACCAGTACCAAAAACTTCTGTTATTGATAAATCACTATACATAAATCCAAATACATCTATGATAAGCCATTCGAAAGCACCATCTATATCTGCAACATAACTATGGAAATTACTCTGATTGTCTCCTCTAGCTGCAGATAATAAATTGAATAGAGGCTCTGTTAAAGCTATCATAAACGCTCCAATTACCATTCCTCTATTGTTTGCCCTTCCACCAACAATAAATGCAGCCCATATCAAGAATGTAGACTTTACAGGATTAATGAAATCATCTAAGACACTGGCATTCAACCAGGCCCATAAACCTCCTCCAAAGCCTGCAATTGCACCTCCAAGAGCTAAACTCATCGCTTTGTTTTGGAAAACATTGTGACCATGATGCATAGTCACCTCTTCATCTTCCCTAATAGCACGCAATAAACGACCCCATGGAGAGGATTGCATCATTTCTATCATAGTCCATATCAAAATGAATGAAATTAATGCAATTGCTGCAAGCAATACAGTATACGGTGCAGCCTCATCTAATCCCATCCATTTTCCTACATGATCATCCATAGAGGATTCCCACCAATGTTGTAGGGGCTGATTATACATCTGAATACCTATTGCTGTTGTTCCAGTACCTGCTCTAAGTAGTGGTTCAGCTCTCATTGAAATTCTAACTATTTCGCCAAGAGAAATTGTAACAATTGCAAAGTAATCCATTCGAAGACGGGCTGTAGGGTAAGCAAGTAACCATCCTGCAAGTCCGGAAACAAAAACTGCTGCTAAAATCGCTGAACCAAAATCATCACTAAATATTCCTAGAATAGGTGCCCATCCATGACCTCCTGATCTATCTGAAGGAACTGTGAGCAAGGCTGTAGTAATTGCTCCAAGACCTGCAAAGAATATCACACCAAAATTTGTCATTCCTGTGAAACCTGTGTGTAAATTCAAAGAAAATGCCAAAATTGAGAAAATACAGACTAAAACAATAATTCTTGAAACTTGCATAGTCTTAGTGAATGCTGTTACACTTGGAAGCCAATCGACTATATAGATTAAAACAACTAAGAAACAAATAAAAGTAAACCAAGAACCTGATTCACTTGTTCTTCCATATTCTGGCCAAATACGTGATAATTTTGGAGCACTTACATTAATTTGTGAAACTAATTGTCTATAATACTCCGATACACGTTTTACAGCCTCATTCGAAGAATAAAGAACCAGTAAAATACCCCAAAACCAATGGTCAAACATAATCAATAACAACCCAAATACGAGTGCTTGAATATTGATGTGTTGATTAACTATCTTAAACGAATCTTCAACTATTTTTTGAACTGGTGTAATCGCCTGAAATAATAATCGTGTCAAATCATTTACTGACAAAATTAGAAAAATATATGCAATCTCAGTGACATAAAGCGTAGATTCTGTATCACGTGCAGAACTGGGTTCTATTGTAGATTCATATTTCCACAATAGTAATGCTATTGTAAGGAATAGGAAATTAATCCTATAGGTTAATTGACCTAAAACTTTAGCAAAGTTAATTTCTTCAATCTCATTGAATAAAAAGAAAGATGAATATAAAATCATCAAAAGACCAAATAGTTGACCAAACAAGAAAATATAATCTAAAGCTAAGTAAAATGCCCCTACACCTGACACCAAGTAGTCTATTGAATAGAGAAGAATTAGAATTAAGAACCCCGAACCGAAAAGATTCCTTTTTGTATCAGAGGATGAATCTTTAATTTGGAAATATACATCAATAATATACAGCTTCATATCTGTTTGATAATGAGCTAAAGAAAAATAAATCATCAGAATACCTACAATTTGAAGGAGAAGGTAGATGAAATCGATAATGTAATATGTCGGTCCTTGACCTGAAGTGTAAATATCTGAAATACTAACTACTGCTATCTGTATTATTCCAAGAAAAGCTATTGTGCCTCTTAATGAAGTTCCTTCTACTGCTTCGATTCTTTCTGATAAGTTCCTAAATGTTGGCAAATAAATACTATTTAGAATATTCGTGAAATACTTTGGTAGATTATTAGGAATCCTCCATTCATTCTTATTCTTTGTTCTTTCAATTTGCCACTCATTAAGAACATGGCCTAAGCCTTTAGGCATAACCATCAAAACTGCAATCAAAAACATGTAAGGCATAGCCTCACCGAAAGCTGCATACGATGGTCGATCTAAGGCACTACCTGAACCAATCAATATTGGTTCTGAAATAGATCGAACTAAGCCAACTATTACTGCCGCGATTAGAGCACCTCTTACTGAACCAAGTGTACCTAGAATGATAACTGAAAATGCAGGTAGCAATATACTCAATCCAACTTCTGGATTTACCCGAACATACATCCCAAATAAAACACCACCAAAACCAGACATCCCTGCAGCTAAAAATGCAGTTATAGAATGAATCCGTTCAACATTAATACCTGAAGATGCCGCCAAATCTGGATTATCTGCAACTGCTCGCATTTGCCTTCCTAGACGAGTCCAATTGAGCATCAATATCAACAACATTACTGCTGCAAAAACTCCAATAATCAAAGCTGATTTAGTATATTGCAGAAAATAAGCTGATTCACTGGATTCAAAGAATGACAACGATTCAGTTATTGTACAAATTCCATCATCCCAGACCCCATTACTATTCAAATCTGTAAAACTTTCAGCTTCATCATACTGCCCATTCCCATTTGCATCAATATACTCTCCTTGCTCAGGAATCCCATTCCCATTAACATCTATTATGAAATATTCAGCTGTATCATATTGCCCATTCCCATTGCTATCTACAAAATCCTCAGAGATCGCCCACTCTGATGAAAAACCATCTACTTTACCTTCTTCTGCACAGGCATTATCACTCATTTGACTTGAAGTTTCTGCAGTTCTTTCACCAAAACGGAATCTAAAAGTTTGATTCATCCATTCTGGCCAATATCCAAAGAATGGCTGACCTTCTGCATCATTAGAAAATTTAGTGCTTGATGACGATAAACGCCAATCAACATCTGGGACAAAAAGAAATTGTTCTGCACCATATCTTAAATACAAAATACCACGCATAATCATAGCCATTCCCAAAGAAGCTATCATCATTGCTTGTGGCAAAGCATTTCTCTTACGGAATTGACGATAAACGAATCTATCAATTATCACACCAAGAATACCGGCTATCATAAAACCTGAAATACAGGCCCAGAACAGAGTGTCCCAAGTCAATACTTCATCTTTAGGAGCGTCTATGTGGAGAACTTTTTCACCATCTATCATTGTGTAAAAGAAAGGACTCCACATCATAGTGAAACCCACGTAGGCACCTACAAGCATCATTTCAGCTTGTGCGAAATTACCAAAATTTTGAACCTTATAGATTAACGTAAGTCCAACTGCTATAGAGAGATAGGCTGCACCCCAATAAAGTCCACTAAACAATGTAGAACTTAGATTAAAACTCGTTGAAGCTGTGGTTTCTTGCCCAATAAATAGCTGATCAAGACAAAAAGCAAATATTAAAAGGATAAAAAGTGGCGTTAGACCAATGAAGACTTTACGCCATAAACCACTCAAAGCGTTTAGTATCGAATAAAGAAGAAAGAAACTAGATAATACATATTCAAAAAATTGTACCATCCATAGGAAATCACCACTAAATAGAAGTGAAAATATACCACTTTGATAGCGTAGACCTATTGATGCATCAAAGAATGCAAGGAATGCAATCTTAACGCCTATTGAAATCGAATCCCAACTCTCACGGATGTAGTTTGAAACATCTGTTGATGAAATATCTGAAGGGTTTTCTTTGTCCAAATCTGAATACCTCTATAGTTCAGATGTAAACTAAGGAGTCCCTATAACTTGGTAATCCCTCGCAGTAGGGCGACCACATTACTGTGGCCACCCCTATTGCTTATGAGTTCTTTTTCTCAGATTAGACTTAGAGTCTTCTGCGGAGAAGTAAGACTGCACCAATTGCAGCTACGGCTGAAATTAAGCCGAAACCTGGTACCTCGTCAGCTGCTTCCTCGATTTCCTCTTCGGTTACAGTTTCGTCGGTTGTGGTTTCTTCTTCTTCTTCAACAACTTCTTCTTCTTCTTCAACTACTTCTTCTTCTGCAGTTACTGCACCACAGAATGCAGTGTCCCATTCATCCCAAGCATCATCGCCGCCTGGATCTCCTGCTGAACACCATTCCTCGGTTTCTGCACAGTTTTCATTATCTGCCTCACCTTCTTCATCACATTTTGCAGAGAATGCTTCTCCACATGCAGAACCGTCAGGGTTCTCACCTACACAGTTTTCCATGTTGGCTTCACACCACTCTTCATCATCGAATGGACACTCATCGCCTTCATCGGCCATTGGTATTCCTTCATTGATAAGACCTTCGAATAGGCCCCATGAACTGTGGCACTCCAACTCGGCATGGTCTTCACCATCGTGATCATGTATCCAGAAGGTACATACATCAAATCCATTTCCTGCAACGTCGCCGTTAGCGTCGAATGCATGAACTCCTGCTGCACCTGCTTGAGGTGAACTTGGTGCTGCTACTGCTAATCCTAGCATATCTTTGACACCATCGTCTACTGGAGTTCTAAGAGCGGTTGCTTGTGCAAGACCGATAATTGCGACTGCATCAAATACTTCTCTAGTATAGATACCGCCTTCGTAACCGGCTGCAGCTGCTGCTCCTCCATAGAACATATCAAACATTGCACCTAAAGGTGAATCAGCACCAGATGATGGTTTGGTTACAGTTATTCCTTCCATTGCCCATATATCACTGAATGCGTCTGCAAAACTTTCGTCTGCAATTCCGTCACCGCCGAATATCATACCACCAAATTCTTGAGTGGCTAATTCTTCTGCTATGGCTGCACCATCTGTTGCATAAGTAACCATGACAACATTTTCACAGTCATTTGACATTACATCTGAAACAATTGATGAGAAATCTGTAGTGTCTTCATCATATGTTGCTGACATGCAAACATCACCATCGTAGGCACCAGTAAATGCATCTGCAAAACCTGCTCCGTAATCGTTAGTCATAGAGATGACTGCGACATTCCAAGCTTCTGCTGCCTCAACTGTTCGTGCTAAGGCTACACCTTGCTGAGCATCACTTGGTACAACACGGAATAGATAACCATCATCATCGTAGTTGGTTATTGCTGGTGAAGTTGAAGCGTAGGATACCATTGGTACTCCTGCTGTTTTTGCTACTTCAATAGCTCCTAGAGTTGCTCCAGAACATGCTGCTCCGGCAATTCCGACAACACCTGCGTCAATTAGAGTTTGAGCTCCAGTTGCTGCAGTTGTTCCGTCACAACCTGAATCAGCTTGTATAACTTCGAATTGGAAGTTTAGAGGCTGGATTGTGTTCATGTAAGTCTCTGCAACACCTGCTGCAATACTAAATCCTGGTGAGTATACAGCTATAGGTCCTGTAATTGGATTCAACATACCAATTTTGATATGTGCTGCACCTGGGAAAGTTAGAGCCATTCCGAAGTGACCGTTACATGCTAGTTGTAGAGTCATTGCTCCATCAACTAATACTGGAACGAATTGACAAACATCATAACCTGAACCAGCGACGTCGCCAACTTGGTCAAAAGTGTGTGTTCCACTTGCACCGTGATAACCATTACCCAATACTCTTAGACTGTCACGCACGTCTACACCACATGTTTGTGATGCACATTCTGCGTCCATTGCTGCATGACCAATCATGGTCACAGCGTCATAAGTTTCATGAGTATAGATTGCTTCTGATGCATTACCATCATAATAATCTGCCCATGCTGCTTCGAAAGCATCTTTTTCTGAGCTGTCAGATCCTGAAGAAGGCTTGGTAGCAATTACCATTGTTGCTGCTGAAGGATCACTGAAAGCTGCAAGGAAACCCATGTCTGCAATACCATCTGCACCCATTATTGGGAAAGGACAGTCTTCAGAACAAACTGGGGAGGCTGGTCCTTCAATTCCTTGAAGTGCCATTTCTTCCATTAAAGCTGCTCCATCTGTTGCATAAGTAACTGTAATTAAACTGTCACATTCTGCTGCGGCAAGTGCCTCAACTTGTGTAGAGAAGTCAGTTGTATCTTCATCGTAACCGATTTCGACACACATCTCTTTTCCAGCTGCTGCATATGCTCCCTTGACTACACCAGCTAAACCGGCTCCGTAATCATTGGTCATATAAATTAATCCAGGGTTTTGCCAGCCGTGAGCTGCTGCCATAGAGGCCATTGCTACACCTTGCTGAGCATCACTTGGTACAACACGGAACAAGAAGTCTCCATCATCAGCCATTGTAACTGCTGGTGAAGTTGAAGCGTAAGATACCATTGGTACTCCTGCTTCACTTGCTACTGGTTGTGCTCCAAGAGTTGCACCTGAACATGCTGCTCCTGCAATACCTACGACATCTGAATCAACCAGAGTCTGGGCTGCGGAAGCGGCGGTAGTTCCGTCACAACCTGAATCACCTTCCACCAAGGAGAAGACGTAGTCCTCTTGCCCATCATTGAGGTGATCAATAGCTAATTGTGCTGCATCTGTAAAAGCTGGAGCATAAACTGCTATTGGACCTGTGATTGGGTTAAGCATTCCTATCTTAACTTCAACTGGTTCGTCTGCCGCTGCGTTAGCGACTGGACCTACGCCCAAAATTGGCATCAAAGCTGACGCCAATAGAGCAAAAGCCACTGCTATCGTTAATATCTTGCTTGTTCTCATAAGCATTCACACCTTCACGTTATTGCCAGGGGTAGTTAAAAGGGTTGATATCCTACGCGTAGGAAAAGAATAAATGGAGAGTTTCAAAATTTAAAACTTAACTCTATAGTGCCAATATTATTATTAAGCGCAATTATTGTGCTACTCAAAAACTGGTAAACAATGGCTGAAGAAAAAAAACAAACTCCTCCAAAATTTGTCTACAATTGTGTTAGGTGTGGACAATATTGTTCTAAGGTTACAGGCGTTAATGTCCACTTTAATGATATTAATAGATGGAGAAAAAACGGAATGTTACCCAGTATTTCCCAAAATATAGGGATGAGTATGAATGGAGGCTTTCCACAATTAGTTCTAGAACCAAAAGAAGGTGAAAAGGGATGCCCTATGTATGATAATGAAAACAAGAATTGTCAAATTTACAATGATATGCCACTTAATTGTCAAGCATACCCGCTAGGGTACAATGGTGAAAAATATTTTGTGACTGATACTGCCTGCCAAGGTTTGGGTGAGGGCGAAATGACTGCGGAACAATTAAAAGTACAAAGAAATGCTGCAAAAGAAGATTATGAAGCGAGAGTAGAAAGCAATACATTAGTTCCATTGCTTTACAGTATAATCATGGGAAATTTAGTTGATCAATCAAAGAAGGCAATGGAAAATATGACTGATGACCAAAAGAACCAATTACAGGATATGCTAAAGGAGGAAGAAGACTGAAACCCAATTTACTTTCTGCCTTAAAATTCATAGCTTTACAAGGAGGAACAAGACATCCTATACACATTTCTTCCACAGCCCTTTCCAATAATCTAGGAGTTAGCCAACAATCTGCATCAAGATATTTGATTGAATTAGTGGAGAAAGGATATGTGGAAAGAAGATTGGCTCAAGGCGGTCAAGTGATTACAATTTTGAAAAATGGCATTGCAGTTCTCAATAAAGAATTTTCAGAGTACAGTTTGATATTTGGTACACAAAAGGAAATTGAAATGAAAGGAATGCTAGAAACTGGATTAGGTGAAGGTGGATACTATATTTCTAAGAAGGGATACATGAAGCAATTTCAAAGTAAACTAAAATGGAAACCTTACGAAGGTACATTCAATTTAAGATTAAATGATGATGAAGTCCCAAAAATTGAAGCTATGAAAGCTGCTGAAGGGATTTTGATTGAAGGATTTGAACAAGAAGGAAGGACCTTTGGTAAAGCATGGGTTTTCAAATGTTCATTAAAGAATGGAAGAAAAATTGTAGAAGATTGTGCCATAATCTCACCAAAAAGAACACACTACAGAAGAGTTGTAGAAGTTATCTCTCCAATATTTCTCAGAGACAAATTAAAGGCTGTAGATGGTGATGTATTCACTATAAAAGTTGATTTAGGAGATATTTAAATAGCATGAGCAGAATCAAAATAATGGTGGCAATATAATGGACCCTTTCCACAATTATACCTCTTACGATATACCTTGGTGGGTGATTTTAGGTATATGGTCCTTTATTGCTATAGGATTACACGTTTATCAAGTTGGATTTATAGTCAAATTAATTAGACTAGGAAAAGATGATGATCGTTTCAACTCTTGGAAACAAAGGATGAAGGAATTTTTAACTGATTGGTTAGGGCAAAGAAAAGTTGTTGAGGACAAACTTGCAGGATATGCTCATGCATTAATTTTCTGGGGATTCCTAATGCTGGTTAGTGACGTTATTGATTTAGGAACAGGAGGGCGCTTTGCTAAATTGCTTGAAATTAAATTGCTTGGAAATATAGAACTAGTAGATATTTGGAATATAATAGTAGAGATAGGATATACATTGGCAGGAATTGGAATTCTCTTTGCCTTGTATCGTAGATTAATTGTAAGGCCTGAAAAACTCAAAGGAGCAAGTATGGAGGGCGTTCTAATTTTATTTGCAATACTAGGAATTGTTTTGACATCATTTATTGTTGAAGCTGGATATATGATAGGGGAAAATCATATGAATAATTGGGAACCTATCGGAGTTCTTTTTGCAAAACAAATGGAGGGTATTGACTCCTCAACTTTAGGGACTATAATTGACGCTAGTTATTGGATACATATGATTTTGATTGGAGGCTTCTTAATCGAAATCCCACAAACTAAACACTCACATCTGATTGGTACTATTCCAAATGTGATGTTCCAGGATCATGATGCTATGGGGACTATGAATCCAATGCAAACTGATGAAAATGATATTGCTGTTAAAACCGATGATTTGGATTTTGACAATTTAACATTAGGTGTTAACAAATTTGAAGACTTCACATGGAGACAATTATCTGATGGATGGGCCTGTACTGCATGCGCTAGATGCCAAGATGTCTGTCCTGCTTATAATAGTGGTAAAACTTTGAATCCAATGCAGATAATAATGGACGTTAAAAACTATGGAAGTGAACATGGCTCTCAATTACTTGCAGGTGAAGAACCTGATGAAACAATTGTAGATAGATTCACGCCAGACGCTATTTGGGCTTGTACCACTTGTTATGCGTGCGTAGACGCGTGTCCCGTACATATTGAACATGTACCAAAATTGACAGATACAAGGCGGCATTTGGTTATGGAAGCTTCTGAATTTCCAGAGGAATTACAAAATCTTTTCAACAATTTAGAAAGAAATTCAAATCCTTGGGGTATGGGTGCTCATACTAGGGCTGATTGGGCTGAAGGATTGGACCTAAAAATAGGAGAACCTGCCGAATATCTTTTCTATGTTGGCTGTGCCGGTTCTTTCGACGATAGGAATAAAAAGGTTTCAAGGGCAACTGCAATGCTTCTGAAGGAAGCAGGAGTTGATTTCTCAATCCTTGGTGAAATGGAGATGTGTAATGGCGATCCTGCTAGAAGAGCAGGTAATGAATTCCTATTCCAAATGATGGCCGAGATGAATGTAGACAATATGAATTCACTTGGAACTCTAAAAGTAATTACTGCATGTCCTCATTGTTTCCATACCATTGGAAAAGAATATGAAAAATATGGTGGAAAATATGAAGTCTATCACCATTCACAAGTTCTAAATGACTTGCGGCAAAAAGGCAAACTAGAAATCAACAAATTTGAAGATAAAGTTACATTCCATGATCCTTGTTATTTAGGTAGAATTGGAGGTGAAACTGAGGCGCCAAGAGAAGCACTAGGTGGTGATTTAATCGAAATGGAAAGACACGGACAGAAATCATTCTGTTGTGGTGGTGGAGGAGCAAGAATTTGGATGGAAGAAGATGCTGATAAAAGAGTTAATGAAATTAGGGCAAAAGAAGCCTCGGAAACAGGTGCTGATTGCGTAGCTGTAGGTTGTCCTTTCTGTATGACTATGATGAGTGATGGTTTGAAAGAAATAGGTGACGTAAAACCAGTTAAAGACATCTCAGAAATAATGTTAGAAAATCTAAATACAGAAGAAGTATAGCATAAGTTTTAAAGAGCAGAACAAAGACATAGGAATATGGACATAGTTGTTTTAGTTAAAATGGTTCCAGACACAGAATCACGATTAGAAATCGTAGATGGCAAAGTAAACGAAAGTGGATTCAAATATATGGTTAATCCATACGACGAATTTGCTGTAGAACAAGCTGTTCAATTCAAAGAAGCAAGTGGAGGTAAAGTAACACTTCTAACCTTGTTTTCAAATGATACAAGTATAGATACTGACCTGAGAAAAATGATGGCCATTGGTGCCGATGAAGCCATCGTACTAAGACAAGATGGTTATAGAGGTGATAGGCCTTCAGCAAACGCTAAAGTAATATCTGGTGCAATTTCAGAAATGAATGCGGATCTAGTAATTGGAGGCGTTCAAGGTATAGATTATTATCAAGGAGCAACTGGGCCTATGATTGCTCAGATGCTAGGAATTCCACATATCTCTGGAGTTACTAACTTAGAGATGAATGGAGATAAATTCACTGCAAAGAGACAAATTGAGGGTGGATTACAAGTTATAGACTGTCCTGGACCTGTATTGATAACCTGTCAAAAAGACATGACTAAAGTTAGATTTCCTGCATTAAAAGACATAATGATGTCAAAAAGAAAGCCATTTGAAAATAGAGAAGTCTCTTTGAATGAAGAAAACGATATCCAAACTAATGAATGTAGTTTACCTCCTGCTAGAGGTGGAGGAGTAATCATAGATGGTGAGAGTGCTGAAGAAAAAGTAGATAAATTAATTGAGAAATTAAAAACGGAGGCAAAGGTATTATGAGCTCAATAGTTGTTGTAGGTGAAGTTGATGGAAATGAAATTAAAGATGTTTCACAACAAGTAGCAGCTGTTGCAGCTGGAATGGGAGATGTTGTAGGAATTGTAATGGGTAAAAATGTAGCCGAGGCAGCTATGAAATTATCCACCGCAAAAATAATTATTGCAGAAGATGATTCACTTGAAAACTATGATCCTATAAAATTTAGTTCAATAGTTGCTCAAGTAGTTGAACAAACGAGCTCTACAAAGGTCCTAATGGGTGCTACAACAATGGGAAAAGATTTAGGACCTAGACTCGCAGCTGAACTTAACTGGGGATATCTAGGAGATTGTTTGGAAGCTGGAGACGACGGATTTGTAAGACCAAATTTCGCTGGGAAAGTCTTAGCCAAATCTAATCCAACAAGCCCAGTTGTAGCTAGCATCAGAAATAATGCATATCCTGCTGGTGAATCATGGTCTGGTACTGTAGAAAATTACAGTGGAAATATACCTGATTCCAAATTGACTACTACCTCTATTGAAAAAGTAGGAGCCGGAGACGTAGAACTTACAGAAGCAAATATTGTTGTAAGTGGCGGTCGTGGATTGGAAAGTCCTGAAAATTATGATGAGCATATTAGGCCATTAGCAAATTCATTAGGTGCTGCTGCTGGCGCTAGTAGAGCTATTGTAGATGCTGGATGGGTCCCACACTCCCATCAAGTTGGCCAAACCGGAAAGACTGTGACTCCTGATTTATACATTGCAATAGGTATTTCTGGAGCAATACAGCATTTAGGTGGTATGAGTGGATCTAAAATTATTGTAGCAATAAATAAGGATGCTGAAGCACCGATTTTCAAAGTTGCAGATTATGGGATTATCGGAGATTTATTCGAAATAGTTCCTGTTCTGAAATCTAAACTCGGCAATTAGAAAACATACTGTTATAAGGGGTCATTCCATCCCTAAGCAAGTGACTTCAGAAACGGAAGAAATAAAGAAACTCCAAGAAACAATAACGGAGCTGCAAGTCGAACTTAAATTTTTACAAGAAACCGTTGGTGTACTTGTTGGTGCTATGATGGAAGAAGGTGACAGTGAAGAATTTTTCGGCAATGCTGAAGCTGGAAATCCTACTTTCCGCCTAAATATGGGTATGTAATTTTTCTTGATAAAGCCTATATAGAAATGGCTCTGGTCAGGCATCTCGCTCGCGTGGTGTAGCCTGGCCTATCATCTCAGGTTGTCGACCTGAGGACTCGGGTTCAAATCCCGGCGCGGGCGCCATTTTGTTTGGGCTAAGTCATTTAATCTGACTCACCGCTGACTAACTTGGACGTACCATGCGCGGTAAGAAATATCAGGCATTGATTGTTGCAATTCTATTGTTGACTGCACTACCTTATTCACCTTTTCTTTCAAGAGCATCAAACATAGATAATCTAAACACTTTAGAAAATGATGGTACGCCTCCTTTCAGAGACAGTGATGGCGATGGATTATCTGATGATTATGAGATATCCTTAGGTTTTGATCCGAATGATTTTGACATGGATAATGATGGAATCTCTGACATGGCTGAAATGGATTATTGGAACGATTTGGTCAATGAAGATTTTGTTCCGCCAAATATGGAAGACTTGTACGATTGTGAAGGGGATTTAGATGGAGATGGAATCTCAAATTGTATGGATCCTGACGCTGACGGAGATGGAATACCTGATCAAGAAGAATTGACAGATAGTGATGGTGATGGAATTCCTGACATGTATGAAAACATGATTGACCATTTAGATCCAAATAATCCAGATAGTGATGGTGATGGAATTCCTGACATGGAGGACGATGACCCTCCACTTCCTGATTGGGCAGAGGACATGTCAAATAACAATGATTGGACTCCTCAGCCTGACGCTAATGGGATGAATGGGGGATTGGAGGGTTTCTATCCTCTGGCTATGCTTGCTGCAGTTAAATTTACAGTCAAATGTGATACTTGTGATGAACCTACTGCAAATCCCCAATACTGGAGAACTGTTGCTAAAGACATATATGACAATGGATACGACCCCGTCACAGATACTTACTCGAGAAGCCAATGGTGTCCTTCTCCAGGTTGTGAACAGTATGGTATTGAATCTGGAATTATAGAAGATCCCGGATATTGGTCAACAGGCGATACACCTTTCTCCTATGATTATTTAGTTACAAATCCAGAAATAACAAGTGAACAGCATACATACACAATGACGTGGGTAATGCCTGTTCAAGGATATTTATCCACTGCATTAAACACAAATTCAGTGTTTATAGCTAATTCAGTCACAATGGATAGTGCGTTTAACCTAAAAGTAGAGGGCTATGCACAAAGTTATACTTTTACAATGACTGAGTATAGCATACCTGATTCTATAAAACAAACAGCTAATGCTCCTGAAGATTTTTCTCCACAACTTGTGGAAGTACCAAATTTCCCTTCACGTCCAGGAGCAAACAATGACATTTATGATTTAGCGACTTCAATTACTGAAGGTAAGACCACCGATTTTGAAAAAGCTGAAGCCATAATGTATTATCTTAGAAACAATTATTACTATAACATAAATGGCACTTTAACACCAGATGGAGATGATTATATTGATTATTTCTTATTTGGTAATCCTGGTCAAGACGGGAAATGTACTAATTTTGCATCGGCCTTTACAGCATTATCAAGATTAAATAACATTCCAACAAGATACGTTGAAGGAAATGGTGGCGGATCTGTAGTTACTCCTGAAGAATGGGAAAGTAGTGGATACGGAAGTAGTACTGGATACACAATTGAAGAAGATACAAGAGTTGTAACTATGCTTAATGGCCATGCATATGCTGAAGTATTATTGGATGGAATTGGATGGTTAACTTTTGAACCTACTTCATCTAATACATGCCCTACATGTGACAGTAATACTGCAGGAACTACTGGCGAAGATGATACTGTAGAAGGAAATGGAACTCAACCAGGTACTGATTACGAAATTAATGATAGTGATGGAGATGGGCTAAGTGATGAATATGAAGAAGGTATAGGTACCGATCCTTTCAATATGGATACAGATGGAGACTCATTGCCTGATGGTGCTGAAACAAATACTGGAGTATACATTGATGTCGAGGACACGGGAACTAGTCCACTAACTTCTGATACTGACAATGATGGCTTAGAAGATGATGATGAAATACTATGTCGTTTATATTCATTAAGTGGTAAATTTTGTTCGCACCCCTTAGATTCTGATTCAGATAATGATGGATTAACTGATGGTGATGAATATTCGAATTATGGAACAAATCCAATAGATCATGATAGTGATGGTGATGGTTTATTAGATGGTCTTGAAGTGGGCATCACATTTAATGATATTTGGTTAGAAATAGAACATAATTTACTTCCTTGTGAAACTAAAACAGGTGGAGCTATGACTAACTGTCAAGAGACTTGGCAACCTGATGAAAATGAATTTTCTACAACAGACCCTTTGAATCAAGACAGTGATGGTGATGGTATCATTGATGGTGATGAGGATACTAATGCTAACGGAAAAGTAGATGAATCTGAAACTGCTGCAGATTTATTTGATACGGATGGAGGTGGGCGTAGCGACTATGAAGAATTATTTATTGATTCAACTGACCCACGTAATCCTGATGATGATGTCAATGATTGGGATGAGGATGGATTGTACAATCATATTGAAGAGGAGTTAGGAACTGATCCAAATGATAGTGATTCGGATGATGATGGAATAAATGATGGAGATGAAGTTACCGTATATTTCACAGACCCTTTAGATGATGATTCGGATGATGATGGATTAAGTGATTATACTGAAATATGGGCTACCTATGATTGCAGATGGATTTCACCAAAGACAGGAGTTTCATGTGATTATAATGAAGATGGTGAAGTTACACAATTAGACGGAACTAACCCTCTTATTGCAGACACAGATGGTGGTGGCACAATAGATGGATGGGAAGTAGATTTAGATGATACAAATCCACTGAACAATGTGACTGACGATATACCTGCAGATGAAAGAGACACCGATAATGATGGGTTATCTGATTTGGAAGAACAAACCATTTATTTTACAAATCCAAATAATAATGATACTGATGGTGATGGAATAAATGACGGTGATGAATGTAATTTATACGAAACCAATCCAAATCACCCTGATACAGATGGAGATAATTTGTCTGACTTTGAAGAAATTAACGATTATAGTACTAATCCAACAGAGTCTGATTCGGATGATGATGGATTAGATGATGGTGAAGAAATAAATACACATGATACAAACCCTACGAATTCAGATTCAGATGGTGATGGGCTAGATGATGGTGAGGAAGTTAATGAATATGGAACTGATCCGACTAGCGTCGATTCTGATGGGGATACAATAGAAGATGGAACTGAAATTAATACATACAATACTAATGCAACCAACGCAGATACTGATGGTGATGAATTAGATGATGGTGAAGAAATAAACACGCATTTTACAGATGCTACAAACGAAGATAGTGATCAAGATGGATTATCTGATGGGGAAGAAGTTAATATACACGGTACAAATCCAAACAGTGATGATTCTGATGCAGACGGTATCAGTGATGAAAATGAATTAACTGGAACATTTCCTGATTGTATTTGGGAACATCCTTCTACCGGAATTATTTGTGATTTCAATGGAGATGGAATTCAGGATGATGGAGACGCAACTGATCCGTTGAATTCAGATACTGATGGAGGTTTGGTTGATGATGGAGTAGAGATTTACGTCGATAACTCAAATCCTATAGACGACTCTGATGATGACACTACTGATATAGATCAGGATGGGGACGGTTTAACTGATGGACAAGAATATGTTTTAGGGACTGATAAAACTGATGCAGATTCAGATGACGACGGTTTGAATGATGGTGATGAAGTAAATAATTGGACAAGTGATCCCTTAGATTCTGATTCAGATGATGACGGTTTGATTGATGGTGATGAAGTGAATACATATGGGACTAATTGTACACTTGTAGATACTGATGGAGATGGACTTAGTGATGGGGACGAAGTAAATACACATGGCACAGATCCTACAAATTCAGATTCGGACGGGGACGGATTAAGTGATTCAGAAGAATTGAATGTCCATGGAACAAACCCCAATGACACAGATAGTGATGATGATGGATTGAATGATTATAACGAGATTAATACACATGGAACAGACCCTATAGATTCTGATTCTGACAATGATGGTTTAAACGATGGTGATGAAGTTAATGAATATGGAACTGATCCTACAATCAAGGATTCTGATGGTGATGGGCTAGAAGATGGCGCCGAAATTAACACTTATGGATCTGATCCAACCTCAACTGACTCAGATGATGATGGAATAAATGATGGGAGTGAAGTGCTAAATTATGGTACTGAACCGGATAATAATGATACTGATGGAGACAACGTTAATGATGGTGCGGAAATTAACAATTACGGAACAGACCCTCTTGACATAGATTCTGACAATGACCAACTAGATGATGGAAGTGAACTTAACAATGGATGTAATCCTTTGGACAAAGATACAGACAATGACAATCTAGAAGATTATAATGAAACAACCATTCACAATACAAATTGTTGGAATACTGACAGTGATTGGGATGGAATAGGAGATTATGATGAAATAACAAATTGTGATTATGGGACTGATGAAGATGAATGTACCAGACCCAATGATTCTGATTCTGATGACGATGGAATAAATGACGGTGATGAAGTTAATGAATATGGAACTGATCCTTTAGATTCAGATTCTGATAATGATGGACTAAGTGATGGTTATGAAATTGCTGTAAATCCTTCTGAAACTGATCCACTGCTTTGGGATACTGATGGGGGTGGAGTTGGAGACGGTGTGGAAATACTAACTGATGAAACTAATCCGAACAATGCTGGTGATGATAACGTAGCAGCAAATGATGATGACAATGATGGATTAACAAATGGTGAAGAGGAAGTCTATGGAACTGACCCTGATGACTCTGATTCAGATGATGACGGATTGCCTGATGGATATGAAGTAGATACTGTGGGAAGTGACCCTACTGATTCAGATTCAGATGGAGACCTGTTAAATGATTACACTGAATGGAATATAACGAACACAAATCCAAACAATGAAGATAGTGAGGGTGATGGATTAAGTGATTATGAAGAAAACAACACTACACTTACAGATCCATGGGATTGGGATTCAGACGATGATGGATTATCCGATTATTATGAAGCGAATTATGATGGAATTGATCCTCTAGATTCAGACTCGGATGATGATGGAGTATCTGATGGTAATGAAATTAATGTTTATAGTTCAGATCCAACCGATATAGATTCAGATGATGATGGAATAAATGATGGTGATGAAGTAAATATACATGGAACGGACCCCACAAAAACTGATACCGATGCAGATGGATTAAGCGATTATGATGAAATCAATACACACGGTACTGATCCGCTAAGGCCTGATTCCGATAATGATGGTCTAAACGATGGGGATGAGATAAATACTCATGGAACAAATCCACTGGATAATGATAGTGATGATGATGGTTTATTAGACGGACTAGAAATTGGCTTAGAAAGTAATCCATTGAATAGTGATTCTGATGGGGATGGATTGAATGATTATTGGGAATGGCAGAGAGCCTCACAAGGATACACTTACAGTTTGAACACTAATGATACTGATGGTGATGGTGTTTTAGATGGAGAAGAAGACGCTGATAATGACGGGTTAGGTAATTTAGATGAAATGCAAGGGAATAATGCAGATAGTTACATCACAGATCCATTAGATGAAGATACAGACGATGACGGGCTTTATGATGGTGATGAAATAGATCCTTGGAATATAAAGAAGGATGAAGTAAACAATCAATACAACTATCCTTCAAATCCACTAGAACCAGATTCTGATGATGATTTATTAACTGATTTACAAGAAGTTTTACCGTCAAATGACACCTACAATTCCAGAACAAATCCAAAGAAAGCAGACACAGACAATGATGGATTAAATGATACAGAAGAAGTGTCTTATTATTGGAATACTACAAGCAACAATGCAACCTATCTAGTATACTATAATGTATCTGGAGAAGTTGATGGATGGCAGACATCAGATCCAAGAGAAGAAAACACAGATGGTGACGCTTGGGATGATGGAAATATAGATGAAGTAAATCCAGTATATGGTTACTATGAGGAAGATGATCCTCCATGGGGTAGTCCTCCATCAAGAGCTGGAACGCCTGAATCACCTCCAGATGAAGTGTATAAAGATGAAGAATTTGTATGGTCTTTCTATATGCTTAACAGTACCTCTGATGAACCTTATGTTGGATTAGTAATAGATGCATACATTAATGAAACTCAAGAATCAGATAGTGTCTCATACAAAATAGGCAGCGGAGTAAGTGATTCTGACGGGTTTATCGAAATTGTGTGTAATGGTACTTCTTTGGCTTCTACAATAAGAGCTGGAGACTGGTTCTTACAATTACATCGTGAAGAGCAATTCATAATACATGATAACTCATCTAAGAGAATAAAAGCAGAATGGAGAGATAGCCTGCCACTAAATATCACTATAAATGCAACTTCATCGATTATACTTGATATTCCTGAAGACTTTACTGGGGCAAGTGGTCAAACTGCAATTGTAACTGGAAAACTATTTGAAAATAATGAGATGCCAATACGTGATGTAACTATAGATTTAATAGTACAAAATATAGGAAGTTATTCTGAAACTACTAATGAAGATGGTAGTTTCGCAATTACTATTGATTTACCTGAAACCGAAGATGAATTAATCACAGCCTTATTTTTTGAATATGAAGGTGATGAATATGTTGAAGAGAGTAGTTTAACTGACGCTATTAGGGTGATAAATGCATCTGTCAGTTTTGAATTCGATGAAAGTAATACAGATAAATTAGAATTGGGGCAAATTTATGCAATCAAAGGAAGCATTACTGGTGATGAACTACAAGAACCAACAGGAAACATAGAAATAGATTGTAGTGGGATAAATTTAGGAGAAGTTGTAATAACTGGCAACCAAAACTGGGAGGTTAATATTACAATTCCAGAAAATTCAGTGTGGGGAGAAACAATTCTAAAAGCTACCTATTCTGGTGATGGATTCCATCCTGCAAGTATAATCATTTCTGAGGTTATTGTAAAAGGAACGAGTGACCTGACTCTAGACGAACTTGTAATTCTAAGAAATCAAAACATTAAATTAGAAGGAAATCTTACCGACCATAATGGAGATTCAATCCCTGATTATACCATAAACCTGTATTTCAATGATAATATTATTGGATCTGCTGTGACTAACAGTGAAGGAAAATACAGCTTCTCAGATAAAGATTTTTCACAGGAAACACCTGGTTTACATTTAATCTCAGCAAGACTCCTAAATTCGGAATCATTAATAGGCAGCATCGCAAATTCAAATCTTACATTACTAGCGACTCCTTCCCTATTTCTAGAGGCTAACACGAAGTGTCAAATTAGTTCTGAATCTGCTTGGCTCTGTAAGGCAAAAAGAAATTCTGACTATAATCTAAGTGGAGTATTAACTGATGAACTGGGGAACCCGTTAAATGACATAACTATAACCTTCTTTAGAGAGGATACTGGATATTTTGAACAAACTACAAATGAGGGAGGGAAATTTCAATTTATTACCCCTATAAATGAAGAGGAGATTGAGATTACTTTAGAAATAGAAGATAATGATATAACTGATATTTTGAAAAATGATTTAGTTGTAATGCCTCAATCTGAAACTGAAATAACTTTGAGTATAAGTGATGCTCATAGAGGAGACAATGTAACTATAGATGGGATTGTAATTGATGAAGATGGAGCTCCTGTTGTATTTGAGACTGTTGTGATTAGTATCTCTGGAGACACCTATTATGTCAGCACAGATGAGACTGGGTTCTTTATTCTAAATCACACTTTAGTTTCCAATTATGAATTAGGTGAAGACTTGGCTTCGGTTAAATTTAATGAAACTACATATTATCTAGGAAATCAAACTAACGCTAATTTTGTAGTATATGGCTCTACATCTTTTGATAGTGTTACTGTAATCGGTGATTTATTCGATGGAAGAATTAAAAGGGGTGGAGAAATTACTGTAACTGGTATTTTAGTAGACGATTTAGGTAATAGATTAAGTGATAACATATCTGCAGCTATAGGAAACGAACCGCTAGGTAATGCTACATTTACAAATGATACTACTTTTATTAGTACTGGAATTGTACCTCAAATATATCGGAACAACCATACCTTAAGATTAGATTACCAAGGAACGGAATACCTACTTGGAACTTCATACAAAAGTCAAGAAAATGTACTAGTAAAATCTGAAATATTTATTTGTTCATCCTGTATTGAACCCTCTATAGTTTATGGTGGAAATCAGGTTAATATTTCTATAGTTTTAGAGGAAGATGATGGAAGTCCTTTACCAGGCAGTTCAATAAATGTAAAAGTAACTCAGTATTTTAATGAAGAAAAGGGCCTCAAGAATGAATCTACAATGTGGTTCATTACTGATTTAAGTGGAGCTGTACAATTTAATTTTATTTTCCCTACGAACGCAGAGAGTGTAGCCATAGAAATTGGATATTATGGAGGATATGTTGAGAGCTTCTATGATACGCCTCAAGAAGCTGAATTCACTGCAACAAGTAAAGTTATCAGTATAACAAAAGCTACACCACCGGCCCCTCCATTGAGTGAAGTTCTTGAAAAATATATTCCCTTGTTCATAGGAATACCTGCCGCATTGCTTGTGACTGGATACTATATGTATTGGACTCAAAAACACAAATATGAAGTTCGAAATTTAATTAAGCAAATGCAAAAAGAACTTAATCAAGATGAGGATTATAGACAAATTATTATCAAATCATATCACCAACTACTTAATATCTTAAGCAGATACGGATTCATTAAAACAAGAACCCAAACTGTTAGAGAATTTACGGATGTAATGGCAAGAGCACTACCTATTCCAGAACATAGTGTTAAAATTCTCACTTCATTATTTGAAATTGCTCGCTATAGTGGAATTAAGCCAAAGGTTGTTGATGAATTTGGTATGGAAATGATTGATGGATCCTATAACATATGGTGTGTCGAAGCTATCAATAGCCTTCATCAAGTGGAATCAGATTTGAATACAGGCTTAAAGCAAGGTAAAGTTTCAAGATTTACAAACGTATTTGGAATGGGGGGAAATAAATGAGAGGGAAATTCTGGAAGGAGTATGGATCAAAAATTAGTGCATTATTCGTAGTTATAATGATGCTGACTGTTGTTTATCCTGTTCTAGTTGATACTGCAAATAACCCTTCGCAATTATCCGTTTATGATGATGACTGGAACGACATTTCTGAATTTTCTAAGGATCTTGACATAGAGGTAAATGGAAAACATGAAATCAAAACTATTGTTTCTAGACCTTCCATAATGGATAAGATTACTGAAATAGAAAAGAATTCAACAAAACAGACTGTAAATACAAATGAAACCATATTAATTATAGTAGGTGTTGAAAAAAAATACAGTGAATACGACTCTAAAGCAATTTATAATTTTGTAATGTCAGGAGGTACTGTTGTTTTAGCTGCAGATGGAGGATACCCAAACTCTGCATTTAACGGCGAACAGGATATAGGCATACAATGGTGGACAAATAATGTCCAAGAAGGCTGTGAACCAAAGACAAGTGAAGAAAATACAATAATTGGACAGGTTGCAAGCATGGGTGGTTATGGTTATATGGACCCTAAATGTAAACCTGCAAGATTATATGATGCAAATCATTGGGATGAAGATTATCATAAGAAAAATAATTCGATTGTAATTATTGATGCTAACATAGATAGAATGAATTTTGAAGGGCAGCTGATGATGAGTGCTCCTTCTGCGTTGAAGCTGGGTGGTGGAAAGAGTGCTGAAGGGCTTGCTTTCTCAACACAGCAAGGATTTGTTGATCTTAATCAAAACGGTGAAGGTGGGCCTGGAGAAAGCACACACCGAAATCCTGCAGATGTTGGTGAAGATTGGCCTGTAGAACACGGGCGTGAAGTTATAGCTGAATCAAATATAGGTGAGGGGAAAGTAATCGTAATTTCAGATACAAGTATATTTACTAATGGATATTATAACGAACTAGACAATAAAGAATTCATTACTTCGATGTTTGAATACTTAACCGATGGAGAAAAATATACAATAATCTTTGATGAAAGTAGACATATACAAGGTGATTTCGTATCTCTAGTTTATGTTCAGCTTTTTGGTGTTCTGGCATATGTTAGTAGTAGTGAAGCATTAGGCATTCTGTTCCTTGGTTCAATCATACTAATTCTTCAGATAGTGATGATGAGGGTTGAAAATCCAAAACCATGGAGACATCTGTTCAATATATATGAAGGAAGATTATCTCGTTTTAGAGTACCTCATGCACATTATACTCATCCTGAAACAATAAAAGAAGTGTTTATCGAAAAAGTTAGAATTGACAACGGATTCACACGAGAAGAATTCGAAATGTTGGCACCATCAAAAGTCGAAGAACTTTTGAATGATCCAATATTAATCAGATTCATTATCAATAATGAAAAAAACATGACCTTAAATATGGTCGAAGAAGCAATCAAAAGGTGGAAAAAATGAGCCCGCTATTTGGAAGTAATAAAAAAGAAGAGGAAGAAGAGCAAGAACAAGCAGTAGCTGAGACTGAAGCGCAAAGTGATGGAGTACAAACCTACGTCATGGAGCCTTCTTTACAGGAAACGCATGAACTAATTCAAGCTGTATTAGGTGAAGTAGAGCAAGTTGTAATGGGAAAAAGGCCAATACTCGATTTGTGTGCCGTAGGAATTTTAGCTGGAGGAAATACACTTTTCGAAGATAATCCTGGCTTGGCAAAAACATTGTTATCAAACACATTTGCGCAGGCTCTTGGCATTAATTTTAAACGTGTTCAGTTTACACCCGATTTGCTTCCTGCGGACATCACTGGAATTTATATTTGGAACCAAAAAGATCAAAAATTCCAATTCCGAAAAGGCCCACTTTTCTGTAATCTACTTCTAGCGGATGAGATTAACCGTGCACCGCCTAAAACTCAGGCAGCTTTGCTTGAAGCAATGCAAGAACACCAGGTCACTATTGAAGGAGATACGCACAAACTTCCACAACCTTTTGTAACACTAGCAACTCAGAACCCAATAGAATCTGAAGGAACTTATCCTTTGCCTGATGCTCAGCTTGATCGTTTTATGATGAAATTATCTGTTGGTTATCCTGGTCGACCAATTGAAAGAGCAATTCTTGTTAAAAGAAAACAAAGAGGACGGGACGCTCATGAAGTGAAGGCAATAACATCACCTGAAAAACTTAGAGAAATGCAACAGAGTCTTGAGAAAGTACAGATTGATGATGCAATAATTGAATACATTGTTGAAATCATCAATAGAACAAGAGAAGATCCTCGTGTTAAGGTAGGATCATCTCCAAGAGGAGCCCAAGCATTATTCAAATTGTCAAGAGCTCTTGCAGTACTAAATGGAAGAGATTATGTATTACCTGACGACATCAAAAGATTGAGTATATACACTCTAAGACATAGAATTATACTAAAACCTGAACCACGTATAAAAGGTGTGCAAACCGAAGAAATTGTATCCCAAATTTTAGAAGAAGTAGAAGTACCTACAACACAAGGACAACTAGAAGACTGAATGTGGAGTAAGAAAGCTGCAGCAGTCGCAGGAGGTGCTATATTCCTAACCTTAGCAGGTCTTATTAGATTGAATTACCTGTTCATAAGTGCTGGAATGGTTATGCTAACTTTTGTTGTTCTTTCTAGCTTTCTTGACGTTTGGATGCCAAATGTAAAAATAAGAAGAGAAACGTCTTCAGATAATATATTTGAGGATGGAGACATGAATGTTAGATTCATCGTTAAAAATAAAGGTCTTGGAATCGGTTTTGTAGAAATATATGATCAATTGCCTCCACAAGCCCGAATTACAAAAGGATCCAACTACACTCTACTTTACATGAGGCCATGGCAAGAAGTTTCTTTTGAATATTCATTGAAATTACCATTACGTGGACACTACCATTTAGGGCCCGTAAAATTAAGGGTCAAAGACGCATTTGATTTATTCTATAATGAAAAAAGTGAAGAATCATTACATAGTTTCTCAGTTTTCCCTCAAATTGAAGTTCTTGAAGAACAGATAATTAAGTCTAGAGCACCAAAATTACTTTCCGGGGCAATGCCGTTGAATGTAATAGGTGCCGGAACTGAATTCTATTCCCTTCGAGAATTTGTACCTGGAGATTCTTTGCGCAGTGTTAACTGGAAAGCCTTAGCTAAGAAAGGTAAAATGATGGTTAATGAAACTGTGAGAGAAGACGTAATGGATGTAATTCTTCTTGTAGATGCTAGAGAAGTATCTGCAGTTGGAGGTGGGAGAGATACTCCACTTGAAATGTCATGTAGAGCTGCTGCAACATATGCTAAGCAACTTCTTGATGAAAGAAATAATGTTGCCCTAATGATTTATGGAGATACTGTAGATAGAGTTGATTTGGATCGTGGAGAGCACCATTTATTCAAAATACTTACTTCACTATCTAGTGCAAAACCTCAAGGAAATCTAAAACTAGAAATTGTTCTAAAGGATACTTTGCCATATATTCCAAGTGGATCGCCAATCATACTCTTTAGTTCATTGGATGATGATCATACTATTTCTGAAGCATTCACAAACACAATAAGCAGAGGGTACACAATTACAACTGTATCACCATCTAGTTTGGACTTTGAAGAAAGAATGAAAAGAATACCTGCTCAACCATTACTAATAGCTAGAATTGAAAGAGACAACCTTATCTCAGAAATTAGAAGTTTTGGAATGCAGGTTGGAGACTGGAAATCAGATGAAGCAGTCAATACGGCACTGCAGGGAGGATAAATGGAAGAAATTGAAGTTAAAAAATCAAGAATACCTAACCTAAAAGAGGTTTTTAATTACAAAGATTTTTTTGGAGACTATCCTCTTATATTTTTAATCAAGATAATATCAAGTGTTGCTTTAGTATATGTTATAACTGAATTTTATAATTATCATAACCCTATGGATTCCCTTATTACAAAAAAAGTGAATGACTTTAATGACCCTGATGACCTGTCCTTTATTCCGAATTCTAAAATATTTATTTTGTGGGGCTTTATTGCTGGTTTTGTGCTTTATATTTTCACCCTTTTCAAAGGGAAATACAAATTTCTTATATTGTTCTTAACTATAATACTGGTTGGACAATATATCTCAGATCCAGCTTTAGATTGGAAAATTGGTGATCATGTTATACCTGGAAAAGTGGGAGAAGAAGGTGCTGAAAAATGGACGTGGAAACCCATCAAAATTTTGTATGATGATAAAAAAGGAAGCGAAATACGAATCAACGAGGCCTATAACAAGTCTATGAATTTAATTTTTGGTTCTATTCCATTCCTAGGTGGATATGGAATATGGAAGAGAAAGGGATGGGCTATTGCTGCATCTGTAGGCTTGGCCATAATTATTGGATTTCTCTACACACCTAATTCATGTTTAGAAAACTATGACTCCAGCTATTGTGGTTATGAAACTGAAAGTGAAGTGAAAACATGGGAAGAATATCTGGCAGGAGGCGTTTTTATCGGAATGGGGCTTGTGATTTACATTGAATTAGCTTATGCTGCAATTAAATACGAAAATTATGCCGAACAATTCAAACCTGCGGGATTAGACGCATCATTACTTACAGACGCTCAAAAAAAGGGCGTATCAAGAACACTTATGACCTTATTTGTTAGTTACTTGGTTAATTTAGGAGTAATGTTGTTTATTACTTTTATTGTGGCTCAAGGTGTTATAAACATAAATGATTATCTATCAACAACTGATGGTAGAATACAGGATTCAATTGAATTGAATGGACCATATGGTATTGTTTTTACTTCGCTAATTTTCTTTATGTTATTAGGATTTATTCGAATGTTTATAGGTGCTGATTATCAAACGGATGAAAATTAATTTATTTGAATAGGTTCATTTTCATTAGGAAGAACTAACTCATAATCTTTCAAATCTTCTGCGAAAGCTTCCCGATTATCACCGTGATAAAGTATGACTTTTTCCGGACCACACTTGTTAACAAAATCAACAATTTGACTGTGGCCTGCATGGCCACTTAAATCAAATGATTTAGACTGGCAATGAAGATCAAAACTTGGAGAATTAGGATCTCTTTCCAACCTTATTTTACCTGTTTCCTTCAATAAATGGCCATTAGTTCCTTGAACTTGGTATCCTGTAAGAAAAACCGCCGAGGAGGAATCATTTCTTAATTTAGATAAATAATGAAGAACTGGACCCCCATTAAGCATCCCTGATGTTGTTACAATAATATCTCCATTCAAAGCTGCTTTCCTTTGTCGACCATATTTTACAAAATTAGTACTTTTGAATGCTTTATTCATGGCTCTAGCATCTCTAATTGAACCTGGATGTTTTTGAAGAATGCGGGCTATATCTCTTCCCATACCATCCAACCAAACTTCAAAACCTAAATCTCTTGTCAACATCAATAGTTCTTGTGAACGGCCAAGACCGAATGATGGTAATACAACTTTACCGCCTGAATTGACTACATCTTCTATTGAATCAACTAACTCTGATTCAACTTCACCTCTCTTGGGATGTTCTCGCCCCCCATATGTTGATTCTATTGCTAAGGTCTTGCAAGGTTTGGGTTTAACTGCTCTAGTAAGTTGAGTGTCTACTGTATGAATATCTCCGGTAAAAAGAAATTCTTGCTGAGGAAAATCAAACATTACAGCCCCAGGAATATGACCTGCATTATGCATCCCAAATTCAAAACCCCCTCTATATTCTACGGTACCTGGTTTTGAAGGTCTTGAATTACGGACCAAATCATCTATTGCTGTTGGATGAAACGGACGAGGATAGTTTTCTATCTCAGAAACACGTAATGTATCTTGAGCCATCCTTTCTGCCAATTCTGCCGTAACTGGAGTTGATACAATAGGGGTGCCTCGGCTTGCAATATCTGGTACTAATCCACAATGATCAAGGTGTGCATGAGTTAGTAATAATGCATCGACGTCTGGTGCTGGAAGTGGATGTTTAGGAGGATCGTCTGGTTGTAAACCATAATCTAACAATAAACGACCTTCAGGGCCCTCAAGTACAGCACCTACTCTACCTACTTCTGAGGCTCCTCCCAAATAAGTTAGCGAAACGGACATTTAGATTGCCTTAATTCCAATCATCCCAGTCGTCGTCAGTTTCACTTTCTTGAGGTGAAGGTGAGTCATCTGCATCACCATCTTCTTCATCATATTCCCAATCATCATCTCCTTCTCGACGAGAATATGTAACAAACCCGACTGCTAAAATTAATCCTAAAAATGCAAAAATATACCACATGTCTGAAAATGCAGTAACTAATCTATCTGTAAAACCCTGCTCAACTTCAACTACAAAGCTTTGTGATTTAACTTCATTTGATAATTCACTACGAATAAAAATCTCTATAGTTTTTTTGTCTCCATCTCTTGACTCATCTGAAGCTGTAATCTGTATTTCAATTGTAGCAGAACTACCTGCTGGAACATCTACTCTATACCCATTAGGAAAAAGTACTCGCCAACCAGAAGGAACTGATGGAGAAGATACAGTGAAACTATCATCTCCGTTTGCATTATTATCAATATTAAGATAGAAAATATGGCTATCACCTGGCCCCAGTTCTTGCTTATACTTGAGTGAAGAGAAAGTAAAACCCTCTGTTAACTTAAGGAACACTTCAATAGGTTGTCTTCCAACAAGACTAGAATCTGTAATAGCTGAGGCTACAGCTTTGAAAGAGTAGCCTTCTTCATTGTAGGATGCCTGACTTCCAACAGTAATCATCAAGTCCAAGGCTTTAGATTCGCCACCTGCTAAAGTCACTTCAGTTACTGTAGCTCCATTTTCATCTTTATAATTATATGACCAACCTTGAGGGAAATTCTCAACATCTAATCTAACTGTGTGCTCATCCTCAACTGATGATTCAAGAAGCATATCTATATTGAAAGACTCGCCTGCTTGTTTGTTAACAAAAATACCTGAAGAACCCTGTGGTAGTACACTAAGAACTAAACCGAAAGTTCGTGTTAGTGACAAAATTGCAGTGTCACTTTTTGTAGTATTACCTTGTGAAACTCCAATTAATTGAATATTAGCGGTCTCTGTTTCACCACCCTGTGCTGGTTTAGCCCATACGGTCACATTAACAACATTTGAGCCTTCACCTTGACGTGGAATGCCATCTACTATAATCGAACCATCATACAAATCACCATATTCAAATCTAATTTCCCAATCTGGAGGAACACTCTGGGCAATTAACTGTGCTGAATCCGTATCTTGTCCTTGATTAGCTATACTTAATGAATACTGATTCCATTCACCAGCTACACCCTTAGCACTAAGTGTTGAAACTGCTTGACCTGATTCGGGATCATCAAAGTATAGGGACAACTCATACTCTGCTCCAACTGAAGTCGTGGTTCCTAAATCAAAATTGGTTGGCGTAACAGAATTTTGAGATTGGGCTGTAAAAACAACTACTGTATTCTTACCTACCATATCTGTTGAATCTGCTACAGATATGGTGAACGTAACAACCTGCTCATCTCCTGGCCCCAAAGAATTGCTCGTCCATGTTTCAGGACTAACGACCCAATTATCTGAAGTTTCACTAGGTTCAACCGTGAATGTATCCATTTCATCACCTGAATTTAATACAAATATTTGGTATTCAACTTCGCCACCAACTGCTACGCTCTGATCTGGTTCAGGAGTAGATAGATAGACACCGTAAGCATCCATCTGAATTTGCTTATCTAATGAAAATTCATTGCCTTGTTGATCTATAGCTGCAACTTGAATTGTGTAAATACCCTTCCCATTATGTTTGCTGTCTGGGTCGGTGGGATCATTATAATTCCAAATTATATCGTCAAAGATATTGGTACCTGTATTCTGCTCTGGCTCTTCAATTTCCTTTACACCTGTGAAAAGCTCATTATCACCCGAATCAAAAACTGTTACTTGGAAACTAGTGATATCATACGTTCCAAAAGCATTAAGTGCCTCACCCGAAACAAAAACCTTTGACAAATCAGAGGGTAAATTTGGATCGAAATTTGTTGTGGTTAATTTGTCTTCTGTATCTGGTGTTTCTAGATTATATGATTCTGTAGTTACTTCAATATCTGTTACTGGATTTGTTGAGGTTATCAACCTTGATGGTGAATCTCCACTTTTACCAGTATCTAATTCTAAATTAACTGCATTTGTTCCATCATTTTCTAATTCAAGAACGATAAAATGATCCATAGCGAAACTATGTTCTGGACCATAATCATCCTCCCATGGTATGTCTACATGAACCTCATTAGATGATTGCAGAGCTGTAGGAATATTGATATCACCCGAAGCAATCAATTCACCATTTGTCATAGTTGTTCCATCTCTAACAAATATATTCAGATGTGCTGCATTCCAATCTGCTGAGTTTGCATAAAGATAAATGTGAAATCCAATATCACTACGGTATGATTTAGCCAATAAATCATCTTGAAGACTAGAATTCAATGCAAAGAAGACATTACCGCCTGGCTGAATCTGAACTTCATCTGTATCACCATGACCACCAGTTTCTCTAGTATGCAACTTACCAATTCCATTTTCGCTATATAGATAAAGAGAAACATCTTGTTCTTGACCTGTAACTTCCTCTGCGCTAGCTGGAGTCCAGAAAAACATAACTCCAAGAAGCAACATCGACAAAATCACAGATAGGACTTGGCGTCGGTTCACATTAGATTGACCAATAAAAGGTCATAAATAGGTATCCCCTCACAAAAAATGCTTGAAATAAATAAATAAAAAAGCTATTTAGCCTTGTTTTCCCACTTACGAACTATACCTTCTAAATCTCTAATAAATTCAAATAATCTAGTTCGTGTATGTTGTGGGATATTTGTATCATTTATTTGCTCTTCAAGAACGGAAATTGTAGAATATATCCTTAAATCAAGATCATCTTTTTTGTTCATCAAATATGTTTCTAAACCAGTAACTACATTGGAACGAACATTTCGTGGAACTGAAGAATCCTCAGCAATAGAAACACGTATATCTTGTGAAAGTGTAGATATCAATTCTTCGACCATAAACATACTCCTGCAAAAATGCTTGATGGCGTCGCATCTAGGGGGTGTGTATAAGAGTTAGGTTAAGTTCCCTCTAGAATCAATTTCATTATTCCTTATACGGCTACTACTTATGAATAGCCCATCTGCAGACTGAATCATTGGGACTACTACAATATGCAATTCATTTTTTCCTTCTTTACTACGTATTTTGTTTATCTTGTCAGCCGTATTTTTTGTTTCCTCTGAAACAACAATAGCCTCAAAATCTTCATCAATTACTGAGGGACCCCAATCATCATTCAATGGAACTATCTCAAATTTGTCAAGAAAACCTAGTGAGTCTAAGAGACTTTCCAAATTTCTTTTACGAATTGCATAAGAATTAAGAAAATTTGCATTACGTCCCTTTTTAGCACGCTCATCTGTTGTAAGTCCTACAAGAATTTTATCTCCAATATTCGATGCTTGGGTTAACAGGGCCTCATGACCAATATGCAAAATATCAAACGTTCCGCCCATGCACACTCTACGCATCCATTTCAAGCAAGTCAACTATAATATAACCCTTTAGTTAATTCGTAAATAACATGGATTTAGAGAATGATTATCAGCCTTTTTTGGTAATAGGACTTATCTCTTTAGTTTGTATGCTTGTTGTAACCTTAGGGGGTATTAATGTAGCAGGAGTATGGATGGATGCTATGTACCCTATCTTTTTCCTTTTCGCAGTTTCAGGTTTTTCAATAGGCTGGATTAGATGGAAAAGACATCATGAAAAAAGTTAATAACCTATCTGACATGATTTGAATAGGATTGACATGAAAAGATTACTGATTTTTGCACTCGTTTTTCTATTGCCATCTGCAATTGCTGAAATGTCTCACTCGCCTAATGAAGTAAGTGAAGGTGAAGAATTTACTGCATGGATTGATACTGAAGCTGATGTTAAGGCAATAACATTTTATGTTTGTACCTTAAAGGACCCTCATACTTGTTATAAGCCTGAAACTATGGACCGAAATGATAGCGTAAATGGAAGATATTCTTTTAGTTATAAAGTAAAGAGTAATGATTTTCCAGGATACAAATATGAACTAGAAAAGGATGATAATAGTACAGAAAAGATTCCTGCAAGTGAATATAGTTATTATGATGGATTAGAAGTAGAAAAAATGGGTGATTCGTATTACTTTAAAGTTAACGTAAAATCAAACGAGGCTGAAGATGAATCGCTTCTCCCAGCTCCAAATTTTATTCTAAGTCTTGTTTTGATTACTATTTTAGCACTTGGTAGAAGATGAATATTGGTGAGATATTAGTTTATCTGAATCCATTACTAATTCTATCGGCAATCTATTTTGGATATCAAAATATCGCTAAAAATAAAAGTGATAGGGAACGTAATTTTGATTCTATGGCATACCTTATCTTAGGAAATCAAACATTTTTACTGATTTTACTTGCTTACTATTTTTTGACAACCAATCTGAAATTTGAATATGTTTCTGACTACTCCTCAGATGATCTTTCTATTTGGTACAAATTAGCCGGTGTATGGGCTGGAAGAGACGGGACATTATTAATCTGGACATGGGCAACGTCGCTAACCTTAGTTCTTGAAAGATATTTTCATAAAGAAAAAGAAATGCAAAGAGAACTTACTTCGTTAATTGGAATGGGGCTCCTTTTAGCACTATGTACAATACAACTTTTCATAAATCCGTTTGGATTAAATGAAACTATTCCAAATGAAGGAAATGGACTGAATCCACTTTTACTTTCACCGTATATGATAATTCATCCACCTATTGTTTTTGTTTCGTATGGAATGATTGTATTCCTATATGCATCTGCAATCTCTTTTCTTATCACTGAGGACAAAAGCTGGAATGACACTATCAAACGTTGGGGACGTGGCTCATGGATAGGAATGAGTCTTGCATTGATTATTGGAGGATATTGGGCTTATGTCACGCTTGGTTGGGGAGGTTATTGGGCATGGGATCCTGTTGAAACTGCAGGATTACTGCCTTGGTTTGCAATGACTACGTTGCTTCATACCTCAGTAATGTCTCGAAGAAAGAAGGATTATCGCATTTTAGGTCCATTATTGTCTATGCTGACTTTTATTCTTGTTCTTTTAGAATCTTTTGTTACAAGGGGTGGAATATGGTCTTCTGTACACTCATTCATAGTAGAAGATAATGGAGGAACTTGGAGTAGATTGAATTACGTCCTTGAGAATGACATTTCTGTTAGAGGTTTTTTCATATTGATGATTTTATCATTAATAATAACCCTCATGATTGTACTTAACAAATACAGAAAAAGACATGTTGAGGAAGAAACTGTTGAATATAAAAGCATAGAAAAGCTTCTTAGTGAAGATAATACCTTTTTTGCAGCCATTTACACTCAATTACTGATTCTTACAGTCACACTTGTATTACTTCTTGTAAGGGCAAATGGATATTTGTCACCAGAAGTATTCGAAATTCGGCTTGCGCCTTTTGTAGTAATCTTGGCTGCCATTTTCACAATACATACTTTAAGACCTTTTATGAAAATTCAAAATATCTTAGTAATTGTAGGTGTCAGTCTATTTTTCAGTATAGGGTATGCTTCAATATCTGAAGGAAGAGGTTGGATAGTTGGAGCCATGGTACCATGGGCAATCGTCTGTGGCTATTCTATTTTCCGATATATGTGGAAATATAGGGCTAAAAAACTACTACCTATGCTTAGAGCATGGGGGCCATATACTGCTCATTTAGGCATAATGCTGATTTTAGTAGGATATTGTTTTTCCTATGGACTAGGCACAGAGGATAGTATTACACTAAATGAGGGTGAAGAGAAATTAGCCGGAAATTTCATTCTTAAATTGAATGATGTTAGTATGGAGATCAAAACAGTCACAATAAATTACAAAGGAGTGGAAGTAAATGCTACTGAAATAACTGTTAAGGCAGATATTAAACTAGAAGAGAAGGAAAATAAAAAAATTGTTATTGATGATCAACTTTCAAAAACGATTCTGAGCTTTACAAATCAAGAAACTACTGAAATTTATCTTAAGCATGAGTTACATCGTGATTTGTATCTTACACTTAATAGTGTTACGGCTGGAGTTGATGGTGAACCAAGTTCCGCTACAATTACTGTAAGAGAAATACCTGGCATAATTTTAGTTTGGATTGGTTCATTCCTCACTATTTTAGGAATGATTATGACTATGTTTACTGAATGGAAACCTGGGAAAGAATGGTTAAGAAAAATAGCAAATTAAGTGCCAGACCACTGATGTTGTCGTCCTGATGGAATGTCAGACACCGCATTCCTTCTCAACCCCGCGACCCACTCGAGCGTCGGAAGTCCACGGTGAGGCTGCTCCCTTCCGGGCCTGACCCGGTTTCCATGATGAAGATCCGAAATCCACCCTCCGGTAAATCTCTGTAATCACCTGCAACCCCGAGGGACAGGATATCTCAGTTGTAATGCGGATTAGACAGCCCACTGGGTGCGCCGCCACCAGTCGTCACTCCCCCTAAAGGCGATTGAGGGTCACAGGGTACGTCTAGCTCCCCAGCCAAGTCCAGCTCCACCTCTCTTCTAGGCTACTATTTGGAGGTTTGCATTCCGAAAATACGTTGTAAACTGTTTGCTGATCCCCTAAATAGTTTTTCAGTCCATGTTTCTTTATCCGTACTAAATTGCTTTAAAATTGCATTACCATACGGATCAATAACATCGCTTGCAACTCTTGCATAACCATGTTCATGAATGTCTGAAAGTGTATCTCTATAATATCCCAAAATATTTTCAGATAGCATCTTTCCTGCTACTTGAGGTGCTGTAATTGCAGCTCCTGCTGCTTTCTTAGCACGTGATGTAGCCTGAAGTGTCATTACACCACCTAATTCCAATAGAGATTGGCCTTCTTCATTTGCCGTGTCTATAAATTCCTGCATAACATCACTCACATCCTCTGTTATGTCTCCTGCAGCTTTCTCTGTCCGGCCCCATAGTTCACTAAATGAATCCTGAATCTCATTAATATTACCAATTATTTCTTCTTTAGAGAGAGGTGGTGTGTCTATATTTTGAGCGAAACTAGTTGTTGTTCTTTCCAAACCTTCAAGAATGCTCTTCAAAGATTTTGATGTCTTTTCAGATTCAAGATATCCTTTCTCAACTAACTCATCACTTAATCTATCTAGATATGCTTGACCACCTTTTACACCGTCTGCAAAAAAAGCAAATATCCATAACGGTGAAGCATGAACTGTAGCAATACCAACTCCTTCGATAGCATTGCCAATCACTTTACGTGTTGCATATTCACCCTCAAGCTGCTCTTCATCGTACAAACCTTCTACACCACCTACATTCTCAACTGCAAAACGCAAAAGATTGCCAACAAAAAGATTGTAACTAGTTGTGTCTTGTACAAAATCTGGAATCACAATATCTGTTGTTTCTTTCAACATCCCTCCAGTTAAAGCTGTTAAACCACGTAGATATCTTTCAGGGATTGAAAGTGTGTATAATGAAACATTCCAAATTGCTTCACCTGCCTTTTTGATTGGTTCAGACATCTATAATCTTACCTCCAATAATAACTGAATCAACATGGTTCTTACCAAAGTGATAAGTTAAATGGCGGTAATCTGGAATGTCACAAATAATCAAATCTGCACGCCATCCCTTTGCAATGCAACCTCTATCTGTTTTGCCTATGGCAAATGCTGCATTTATTGTGGATGCGACTAATGCTTCAGCAGGAGTCATATTCATTCTAAATACAGCTAATTGTTGTATTAGTTGCATTGATTCAGTATAACAATTAGGATTGCAATCTGTTGCCAAAGCAATAGGTAAATTATTTGCAATCATTTTTCTAGCCGGAGCAAAATGATCTGAAAGTATAGCAAATGGTGTACCTGGTAAAAGAACACCAATCGTACCTGAATCGCGAAGCGCTGTAATTGTCTCGGAGGTTGAACCTGCTAAATGATCTGCACTTATGACTCCTAATTCTGCAGCAAGACGACCACCGCCAGTATCACCGAATTCATCAGCATGAATTTTTAAGCCAAAACCTTGATTCATTGCGGCTTCGAGAACTTTTCTAGATTCATCAACTGTAAAAGCTCCTTCTTCACAAAAAACATCACAGAAATCTGCCATTTCTCTGACAGCTGACAACATATCTATTACTTCTAAAATATAAGTGCGACGTTCTGCACCTTCTGGTAAAGCATGAGCTCCCATAAATGTTATGACTGTTTCAGCCAACCCCAAATTTCCCAACCAATTAGCTACTTTCAATTGCTTAAGCTCGGTTTCCTTTTCTAAACCATAGCCTGATTTAATCTCAATTGTTGTACTTCCATGTTTAACTGCATTTTTGAAACGAATTAATGATTCCTGCTGTAATTGCTCTTCGTCAGATTTACGTGTTTCTTTGACTGTACGAAGAATACCGCCGCCATCTGCTAATATTTCTTGATAAGTGCGTCCTTTGAGTTTCCACTCAAGTTCATGCTCTCGAGAACCTGACCAAACCAAATGTGTATGTGGATCAACAAAACCAGGCATAATCACTTTACCACTTACATCTATAACTTCAGCACCGTCTGAGTCTAAATTTTTACCAATCTCTATAATTTTATCTCCATCAATTAAAATATCTGTATTTGGGTGCCTTTCAATCTTGTCCATAGCCTCACCTGCAAGTGGCAGTGATGTGGCCGGAGGCGTGACAACTTCTATGGCTCCACGTAAAAGAAGCATGATTTGCAATAGGGCAAGTTCATAAAGACATCGGTTCTCTGACAACTAATGCTTGAAATGAAAGTCTTTCGGGAAAATCCCGATTCAATCTTTAATGATCTTAAACGCAGGAATGCTTCTGATGAGATTGTAAAAGAAGTTATCAAATTAGACAAGAAATGGAGAGCATTTATAGAAAAAGGAAATGGACTTCGTGCACAAAGAAATAGCATTTCTAAAGAAATTGGAGAGCTAAAAAAACAAGGTAAAGACACAAGCAGTGTCATGGAGAAAATGTCTGGAATTAAGGATAAACTAAGTCAGAATGAAAAAGAAACAAAAGAAATGTTAGATTTGAGAGATCAAGCCAGAATGCGCGTACCTAATATTCTTGAAGAAAGCGTCCCTATTGGCGAAGATGAGGGAGGAAATAACGAAGTAAGTTCACATGGTTCTAAAGGAAATATTCTAAACCCAAAACCTCATCAAGAAATAATAGAGTATATTAGCGGGGCTGATCTCAAACGTGCCGCAAAAATTTCTGGTAGAAGATTTTATTTCTTAACTGGTGATTTGGCAAGACTTGAAATGGCTCTAATTAATTACGCAATTGATTATCTTTATCAAAAACAGTATACACTTACAATCCCACCTTTCTTCATGAATAGAGAAGCCTATGAAGGTGTTGTTGACTTAAATGACTTTGAGGAGGTCATGTATAAAATTGAAGAACAGGATTTCTATCTAATTGCAACATCGGAGCATCCATTGACTGCACGTTTCAAAGATGAAATATTGGAAATAAAAAAACAGCCTCTAAAATATGCAGGAATCTCTACTAATTTTAGAAAAGAAGTAGGTGCACATGGATTAAGTGATAGAGGTATTTGGAGAGTTCATCAGTTTGCAAAAGTAGAGCAAGTTGTAATTTGTAAACCTGAGGACTCAGAGCTGATGCATAACGAACTGTTAAACAATGCAATTGAATTATTTGAAGGATTGGAATTACCATTCCGGGTTGTTGATATTTGTACTGGTGATATAGGAACCGTAGCTGCAAGAAAGTATGACTTAGAAGCTTGGATGCCAGCTTCACAACAATGGAAAGAAATTGTAAGTGCTAGTAATTGTAAATCATACCAAAGTGTAAGATTAAATATGAGATATAGGACGCCAGAAGGGACTGAATATCCACATACATTAAATGCTACAGCAATAGCAACTACGAGAGCATTGGCAGCAATACTTGAAAACAATCAAAAAGATAATGGTAGTATAACTATACCAAGAGTATTGCATAAATGGATGAATGGTCAAGAAAAAATTGAAGCACAATGAAAAGAGGACTTGTTTTAGGACGTTTTCAACCCTTCCATTTTGGACATTTAGAATTAATTAAGAATATTATAGAGAATAAAATAGAACCTCTAATTTGTATTGGATCTGCACAGTATTCACATACTGATGAGAATCCATTCACAGTCGAAGAAAGAAAAGAAATGATTGAAACTGTAATGAAAAATATGACATGTGAATATAATATATTTGAAATACCTGATATTAACAATTATGATTTATATGTCTCACATCTAGAAAAATTTGTACCTGCTTTTGATTACGTTTACAGTGGTAATCCTCTAGTTCAAAGACTATTTAGAAATGCAGGTTATGAAATTATAAAACTGGAAATGATTAACCGTGAGGTCTGGGAGGGTTCTGCCATCCGTCTGGCGATGAAGGAGGGCGGTGATTGGGAATCGGCAGTTCCAAATCAAATTGCAGAGATAATCCATCGTATGGATGGGACTGACCGATTGAAGATTTTATCATAGTGCGGGCCCCCTCCCTCTCCCTATTTTCTAATCTACTTGGACCTTAGTACCTTTGGATTTCTCGGATTCTTTTTTAGTTAAGACTAAATCCAAGATACCATTAGTGTATGTTGCTTTGGAAGATTCTGTTTCAACAAGTGACTTCAAATCAATACTTTTGAAATATTTTCTTGATTCTGTTTTTACATTAACTTCTACCTTGTCTTCCATTACATTAATATCAATATCTTCCTTGTTGACACCTGGAAGCTCAACTGTAATAGCAATTTGATCATCCATTTCATTAATGTCCGTCAAGGGTTCTCTGCGCGTATCTACAACAGGCTTTTCACCTTGATTCTTGAAGGGGCGAATTCTAGTATTTCCAAAATCTTCGAAAATTGGAAAGCCATCTGGTCCGGCTTTAACTGAAAAGCCAAAAACAAAAGGATTCTTAGCCATATTATCTGGAATATTACCTTCAACAGCATCTCTCATTAGACCGTCCATTTGTTTACGAATTTTTTTAAATTCACTATCAAGATCACTGAAAATATCTTCTATACTCCAGTCACCTCCACTGAACCAATCGATCACATCATCTCTCCTTTTTCTGTTCATATTTACTCCACTATACAACCTTAAGTTGTAAACCTATAGTTTAGTAGTAGTATATATAATTTATTATTGCTATTCGTCTTCCTGAACCGGTTCTGCAGTTACTACTTGTGCGACTACTGGTTCTGCCACTACTGGTTCTGCTACTACTGGTTCTGCTAC
>CACALG010000005.1 GCA_902533295.1 uncultured marine group III euryarchaeote
TGTATCTAATGGTATGCTTGTAAAATTCAGTGGATCTGAACCTTCTGAAATTTCAACCGTATCATTGTAACCATCTCCATCGTCATCTGTGTCTTCATTGTTCCCAATCTCATCACCATCTGTATCTAACCATTCGTTAGCATCATCAGGGAATGCATCAAAAGCATCTGCAAATCCATCACCATCTCTATCTGCAACCTCACAAATCAAGACGTCATTAATTGTGACATTAACAGGCCCATCACAATAACCATCATTATCTGTATCTGGATCTAAAGGATCTGTTTCGCCTTCATCAACAGTTCCATTACCATTAACATCTTCATCGATATCATCTAGTCCATCACCATCGTCATCTGTATCGGCATTGTTCCCAATACCATCGCCATCTGTATCTAACCATTCAGTACCGTCTAGTGGGAATGCGTCATCTGTATCATTGTAACCATCTCCATCATCATCTAAATCTGTACTATCTGGCTCTAAATCACCGTCTGTATCTACAGGTATGCTATCAAAATCTAAAGGATCTGAACCTTCTGCAATCTCAACTGTATCATTGTAACCATCACCATCATCATCTAGATCTGCATTGTTTCCAATCTCATCACCATCTGTGTCTAACCATTCAGTTGGATCGAATGGGAAGTCATCAATAGTGTCCGGATAACCATCATTGTCTGAATCAAGATCTATAACACGTATTTTCATTATGTAAGAAGTTCCATTGAAACTGACATTATATTCAGTCCAACCCATTATCTCAGTCGGTTCTCCAGAGATTCTACCAGTAAATGGATTAAAATTTAGACCTGCAGGCAAACTAGGTGATATTGCCCAGTCAGGTCCACCGAATACAATATTCGTAGGATCAAAAGACCAAAGCTCAATATTGTTGTAATAAGACGCCGCTACGAATAAAATAGAATTACCAACTTTGTTGTATTGTTGACATTGGCAAGATTCAGTGCTACCAACACCAATTTCAAACATTACAGTTCCATTTGTAGTTCCATCACTTATCCAAAACTCATCACCATGATCTCCATCATCTGCTGTGAAAAATAAACGATCTCCAATTGGAGTCATTTGTTGTGGATGACTAGACTCCCAACCAGGAGCAATGTCTTTAACGAGATAGGTTCCGTCTTCAGTTCCATCACTTCTCCATAATTCATGTCCAATGCTGCCATCAGTTGCTCGGAAATAAACTATGTTACCAATACTAACCATTTCAGTAATTGAAGAGCCTGCTGAGCTGATATCCTTAACTAAGACTGTACCATCTTCTGTACCATCACTTTTCCATAATTCCTCTCCGTGAGTTCCATCATTAGCGTTAAAGAACAAAGTACCTCTGGCTACAGTTAATGCTTGTGGAGTACTACCTGAGTTTCCTGGATTAATGTCCTTGACACGAACGGTTCCAGCAGTTGTACCATCAGTCTTCCAAAGTTCTATATCATTACCTGAACTTCTTCCACGGAAATACAAAGCATCACCCATTACTGTTAATTCTCGTATGTCGGATACACTAGACGATACTTGTATTGTTCCTTCATCAGTTCCATCTGTTTTCCATAATTCCGATGATATGTCAGCACCTACTGTGAAAAAGACCGTATCTCCAAATAATGTCAACTGACCTGGATTTGAGCTTCCATCTGAAACAATGTCCTTAACTCGAACTGTTCCATTGGTAGTTCCATCAGTCTTCCAAAGTTCTCTATCTGAACCATCGGAACCTGAAAAGTAAGCAAAGTCACCTGCATCTAAGAAACCCAAAGGATCACTGTCGCTACTTTCGCCACCCTCATTCATATCCTTAATCATGACAGTTCCATTTTCAGTTCCATCACTAATCCATAATTCTTCTCCATTAGTACAGTCGTTAGCACTAAATATTATCAAATCGTTAAAAACCGTAAGTCCATGATAAATTTCACTGCCTGTACTGCCGGGACATATGTCCTTAACTAAATTTGTAGTTTCGTTAGTTCCGCCACTCCTCCATAATTCTCTGCCATGGTCTTCGTCTTGAGCTGTAAAATAGGCTATGTCTCCCATCACAACCATGTTTTGAGGGGAAGAATCATCAGCAGAACCGGGAAAAATTGGATCAAGTTGATAAACGTCTCCAGTTCCATTGTAACGGCGAGCCTCACCTTCTTCAAAGGTTATAGAATCCATCTCTTCTTCTGTGTACAATGTATAGGATGGTGTTGGGGAAAAACCAGAACTTATATTGTGTAAAATCCAGAACCCCACTTGGCAACCTGGATGGTGACTTCCTCCACCGCCACTACATGAGGTATATCCCTGAAAGACTAAATGATTTCCAAAAGGGAAGAAGGGGTAATTTTGCCAACCTACGTAATCTGTAGGGTTCGGGTAATCGGGTTTAGGGTAAGTCTGATTAATTTTGACTGTCCCCTCTACTGTACCATCTGTTTTCCATAGCACATTATAGTGTTCTTCGCAATGGCTACAATTCTCCCCATCCCTTCCTCCAAAATAGAAAATATCACCTGAGCCTGCAACTGCACCATGAATATCAGAACCGGCAGCATTACCATTAGTATCATCTTCTGGATTAAGATCTATAAGTAAATGTGTACCTTCTGTAGTACCATCTGATATCCATAATTCTTCACCATATGTCTCATTATCTACAACAAAAACCATTTTAGATTCTCCAATTACAAATCCGATTCTTTGGTGCATTATACCTTGAGCACCGTTCCCATTGCTGTCCTCGTCAAAATCAGTAACTGCCACTGTACCTTCCTCTGTGCCGTCTGATTTCCAAAGATTCGCGCATCTTGAAGAACTACAGGATGATTTCGCTGTAAAGTAAAAATGATCTCCCATAATTCCAAATTTATCCAACGATGACTCAGCCAATGTCTCTAAACTAGATGGTACTATTGATTGGATGTTAGAATTCCAATCTGGCCAGATATTTTTAACTTGAGAAGTACCATTTGCTGTGCCATCAGATTTCCATAATATACCATGTGAAGACTCATTATCAGCTGAAAAATACATATAATCATTGAAAACTGTAATATATTTTGGATTAGAAGGATAACCTTCACCGTTACCCATAGTTCCCGGCCGAAGATCTACGACTAGATTTGTACCATTCTCAGTACCATCTGTAGTCCAAAGCTCTGTACCATGTTCTTCATCTGTGGCTTGGAAGTAAAGTTTGTCATTGAATGCTGTAAAATATCGTGGCCAACTACTATCTTGAAAGCTGTCTCCAGGATAAATGTCCTTGAGTATGAACGTCCCGTTTTCAGTGCCGTCACTCTGCCACAATTCATAGCCGAGAGAGTTATTTCCATCAAAAGCGGTAAAGTAGAGGTGGTCTTCCCAAAGTGTTAAACCAGCAATACCTGAACTTGTTGAACCTGGTCTAATATCTTTGACCATGTATGTGCCATTCTCAGTACCATCTGTTCTCCATAATTCTTGCCCGTGTTCATCAGTTCCATCATCTAATGGAAAATACAAAACATCATTCCACCAAACATGACTCATCCCAGCTCCAAAGTTCGAACCAGGTAAATCTGCCTCACCTGGATTCAGATCCTTAAGCAAAGAAGTTCCAGTGAGGGTCCCATCTGACACATGTAATTCACGGCCCTTGTATTGACTTCCATAAGTACTATTAGCACTGTCTGCCATAAAAATCATTATTTTCCCGTTCGTAATCGCATTTGTAGAAAGAGAGTTTGGTTGCAAAAGGTTAGTAAATGGAACTGAAATATTAGAAGGAGAAGTTCTAGCTCCATCATACTCTGATAATTCTTCTAAAATTGAAGAATCTTCAACTACTACTGATGAGTAGGAATCTGTGTCTACTACGACAAGCGTTTGAGAAATAAAACTCAATACGACAAGCAGAGAAATTACACGCCTTGAAAACATAACTTTTTTCGTATGAACTCTCTATTAATAAAATTTTAATCGTTTTCTTCTAATCTAGCTATTATCTTTTTCTTAGTTCCAGAAACTGGCAATCCTCTTTCCTTTGCTAATTCCACAAGTTCGGCCTTTGTCATAGAAACATAATCGTATTCTTCTTCTGGCTCCTCATCAACTACCTCTTCCTCGAATTCTTCTTCCGGCTCTTCTTCAACTACTTCTTCCTCAGGTTCTTCTTCCGGTTCCTCTTCTACTACCTCTTCTTCAGGTTCTTCTTCTGATTCTCTATTTTGTGTAGTTATACCAAATTCTTTCATTAATGTACGACTTTCCTCTAATTCTCTTTTTTGTTTTTCTAACTTTTCTCTAGATTCTTTTTCAGATTCAACTATTTCTCTTTCTTTATGCTGTAAAGATTCAACCATTTCAACTAACTGTGACTCATATTCTTTTCTAACCTCATCAACTTGTTTTTTAGATTTTTCTTTTTCAATTGAAAATAATTCTTTCAGACCCATCTCTTTCGAACGATATTCATCCTCCAGAAGCTCTTGACGCTTTGACATATCATAATCTAAATCTTTCTCTCTTTTGAGTAAATCTTCCTCACGAATTAGAAGCTGAGCAACTGTTCTAGGTGGAGCGAATTCATCTCTCTTGTGAATCATTCTTTCCTTGAGAGTTTCTATTGATTCTACACGAACCATAGTCGAATATGTTCCGCCCAAAAATTTCATTTTAACTTCAGAAACGTGATTGCCTAGCTCCATAGGATAACCAGATATTATTCCTGTATTCGGATCTAAATCAAGACCTAAATCTAAATCAGGATACATTGAATAACGAACATTTACAATTTCTTTGGGATTAATTAATCCTAATCTAACGACCCAAGGATCCAAGTATGGTTTCATTTCGATTATAGAATCGTTCCTATCTTTTACAAATAGAACATATTTAGGAGAATATTGAAGCGGATTACGATATTTTTGTATCGTAATTAATAAACCAAATAGAAATACAAATGTACTCCAAATATAGTATACTTCATGTACATAAGGTGCAGCTGAGTCTCTGCCAAAAATATCTTTTAAATCACTAATTGCAGTTAACGCTATAGAAATTAAAAATAATGGAAAGTTCTCACGTATCAAACCAAGGATAATTCTATAATATTTTTCAGTCGGTGTCATCCTTGTCCTCATCTTCTTCTGAGGATGGCCCTTCCTTCAGACCCTCATTGAAGGCTGCTTTTGATTTACCTAGACTCTTGGCAAGTTCTGGTATCTTCTTGGCTCCAAAAAGAAGGAAGATTACTGCTGCAATTACTGCAATTTCGGGTGGACCCATTGAACTAAAGAATTTAGAGGTAGTTAATGTGTGTTTCGCTCTGAATCATTAAATTATTAAAAACTGACATAAGAGACAAAACCCCTCCTTGAATGAAGTTGTGTGGCAAAAAACTCTGCATACGAAGATATCGTAAATAATTTGAGAAGTAAAATGTGGTTTTATTTGGCAATCTCTTTTGCTACTTTCGTAATTATTTTCAATTATGCTCCAAATATAATTGATTGGATTAAAGATGAAATTCTTCCTTCTAATGCTACTTTGATTTATCTTTCCCCGGCCGAATTTTTCCTTCTCAAATTAAGAATTGCAGGATATTCTATGATTTCTTTGATTTTTATAATTGCTATAATCCAAGTTTGGTATACTGTAAGATCGCGCTCACTATTGCCTGATTTAGGTATTGGGAAATTAATCGGAATCTTAATTATTTCTTTGACTCTATTTTTGTTAGGCGTTACTTATTCCTTAGAGCTAATGTTGCCTACAGTTCTAGAATATCTACAGAATGATGCTGCTAATGCAGGACTTGGAACTACATACAGCCTCAGCTCTTTCTATCATTTCGTATTCCTTCTAACTTTTTCTCTAGGAATCGCTTTCCAACTTCCACTCATAGTAATACTAATGCTAAAACTTGAATTAACTACTACTGATAAATTGGCTGAATATCGAAGTCACTTAGTTGTTGTATTTTTCATATTAGCTGCAATGATTACTCCACCAGATGTAATATCTCAATTTTTACTTGCAATTCCATTAATGGTTCTATACGAACTTTCAATTATCGTAGGCAAAATTACTTAGAATATGACTAGAATTAATCTAGTGGATCCTTCTGAATTATCAGATCAACATTTAGTTGCTGAATATAGAGAAATATTCATGGTTGGTAGTTCATTACAGCGTTCCCTAAAATCTAAAAATTGGGAAAAAACGCTTGCAAATATTCCTGTGAAATATACTTTGAACAAAGGACATGTAACTTTCTTTTACAATAAAGGGAAATATCTCTACAAACGATATGAACTATTGATTGAAGAAATGAAAAATCGAGGAATGAATCCTGATTCTGAGAGGAAATTCAAAACTGAACAGTGGCCTGACGAATTGTTTAATGATTGGGAACCTGAACCAGATGATTACAACGTTATAAGAGCAAGAATCAAAGAGAAAATTGAGATGAAACCTGATTGGTATAGATTTTCAGTAGTGAAATCATTTGAGTGACGATAAGATAGTTTTCAAGTTTTTTGTATTAGTTATTGGCTCTTTACATGTATAATTTTTACAGATATAGGCTGTAGGTTTCTCGTCTAACATTTTCTTACCTTGCATTAACGGGATATCTATTCCTGATGCAGAAGAGGCTATAATTTTAAAAGGGAAAAAATAACTCCTTAAAATCTCAGTAAAATCGTTTTCAACTTCTTCGGAAGCTAAGGCAATTTCTAATGGCCCTTTCTCTAAATAATGATGTACCAAAAGTGCTGTTGAATGAGCATAGGGATATTGATTGATATATTGTCCTGCTTTTTCTATTGAAGACTCAACAATTGTTTTGTATTCTTTATTGTCATAATAATAATGAAGCCTAACCAACAGAAGACTGCACATGAAATTGTAAGAGGGTGTAGCATTATCCATACTATTGCCACTTTTAATCACAATATTTTTTGAAAGAGATTGTTTGAATTGACCATTTTTGTAAAATTGAGCTATCAATATATCTGCATATTTCTTAGCTAATTCCAAATATTTTGGATTAAAACTAGCTTCATACATATCAATAAGAGAGTTACCAAAATAAGAATAATCTTCTGCAAATGCATCAATATGAGATACGTTTTCTCTGTAAACTCTATTCAAAGTTCCATCATCTTTAGACATTCTTTCAACTATGAAAGTAACTGCTTTATCTGCTAAATCAAAATATTCTTTCTTTCCAAGGGCATATGAAACCTTAGCGAGGGAACTAATCATTAGGGCATTCCAAGATACGATTACCTTATCATCCGTTCCAGGAGGAATTCGTGAAGCTCTATGTTTTTTCACTTTAAGTCTAGAATGTGCTAATGATTCAATCATTTCATCCTCTGGAATTTTCAAAACAGTTGACAAAGATGATTTCTTCATCGTTATACGGGGTATTGAATTACCTTCCCAATTACCTTCTTCTGTAATATCAAAATATTGAGAGAAAATATTTGCATCCTCTTTTCCTAAAATCTTTTCAATCTCAGATTGTTTCCAAACATAATATTTGCCTTCAACTCCTTCTGAATCGGCATCCATAGAACAATAGAAACCCCCCTCTTGATCAACCATTTCATCATTTAACCACTCAAATATGTGGGAGATTACCTCTAAATATTCTGGTTTTTTTGTTATTTGATATCCAACCAAATATGCTTCCATAAGTTGACCATTATCATAAAGCATTTTTTCAAAATGTGGAACTAACCATTTTTCATCGACTGAATATCTCGCAAAACCACCACCTATATGGTCGAAAATTCCTCCTTGGTACATTGAATCTAGAGTTTTGACTGCTGAAGTCAGTGACTCTTCTGAACCATAGTTATGATAATCATTTAGAAGATGTAAAATCGCTCCAGTGTTAGGAAATTTAGGAGCTGGTCCGAAACCACCCCAGACCTTATCAAAATTCAAATTCCAATGCTCTATCGCTTTTTGATTAACATTAGTTTCTACACTTGCATTTTGTATCTTAGCAGAATTTAAATGTTGGACTATCGAATCTGCTTGAGAAAGTAACTGATCCTTGTTGCTAGACCATACTTCGGCAAGTTTAGTCAGAATTGTAGGGAATCCCGGTCTGCCGTAAGCATCCTGAGGGGGAAAATAAGTTCCTGTAAAAAATGGTTTGAGATTCGGTGCCAAGAATACAGTCATTGGCCAACCTCCTTGTCCTTTGTTCATCACTTGAGTTGCTGACATGTATACCTCATCTAAATCAGGTCTTTCTTCTCTATCTACTTTGATATTCACAAAATTCTTATTCATTATTTCAGCAGTTTTTTCATTTTCAAATGATTCTTTCTCCATAACATGGCACCAATGGCATGCTGAGTACCCAATGCTTAACAGAATGGGAATATCACGTTTTTTTGCTTCATCAAGTGCTTCTTTAGACCATTCATACCAATCAACTGGATTATGTGCATGTTGCAACAGATAAGGACTTGTAGAATCAATCAAAGAATTGGTATGCTTTGGGTTCTTAGTCATTCGTAACTATGTATCATAACTGCCGTATTAAATTAATCCTAAATATCAGGCACAACGACTAAAAAAGACCCGGTATTCCCTAATTCTTGTCAAGTCCAGTGATGCGTCAGTACTACGCCATAAAACGTGAAAATCCAGATTCTATTCTCCTCTTTCGGATGGGGGATTTTTACGAAACATTCGGTGATGATGCTGTAACTGTGGCAAAAGATCTGGATATTACATTAACAGCTAGAGATAAGAATTCTGACAATCCCATTCCTTTAGCTGGCGTACCATATCATGCACTAGATAGCTATCTTGGTAAATTAATCAAAAAAGGGCATCGAGTTGCAATTTGTGAGCAACTTGAAGATGCGAAAAGCTCCAAGGGAATCGTAAGAAGAGGAGTAACTCGAGTAGTAAGTCCTGGAACTGTAGTTGAAGGAACTATGCTAAGTAACTCCAATAATTTCTTAGCATCTATAAATGAAACTGATGATGGACTGGGCTTAGCAATCATGGATATTTCAACTGGTGAATTTTCTACAGCCCAGTTCAGAGATAGAGAATCATTAGAATCTGAAATGATGAGATATGCTCCTTCAGAAGTAATCGTTCCTGAAGGAAATGAAAGTGTAGAAAATTGGATGAAGGCTATAGGTGTCAATATCACTCCCTGTAAGGCAGACTCGTGGATGTATCCTGTTTCCAAGAAAACTTTAGAAGAAAGATTTGGAAATGTTGAAGAATTGAAAACATACCCTATGGCTGTAACGGCTGCAGGTGCAATTCTCTCCTACGCAACTGATACTCAATTTAGTGATTTACCACACTTAAGACCGCCATCACTAATGGTTAAAGCCAAAACAATGACCTTAGATGCTGTAACTCTAAGAAATCTAGAGATTGTACGCACGATAAGCGATTCATCCAAAGATACTTTATTTGCAGTTCTAAACAAGAGCTCAACTGCAGGAGGTTCACGAAGATTAAAGGACTGGTTACTTCGGCCATTGCATGATTTAGAAAGAATAAATGAAAGACATGATGCAGTAGAAGAATTATTCAAAAATACATTAAGTCGCAGAGAGATTAGAGATATTTTGAAAGGTTTCCAAGATGTTGAAAGATTACTGTCTAGACTGGGGCACGGTTCTATTTCTCCAAGAGATTTAGACAGTCTCAAAACGAGTCTAAGTACAGTAAAAGATCTAAAACAATTTCTAAGTGAAGAACCACTAAAATCAAAATTAATGAAGAAACTTGTAAAATCTATTGATGTGCACAAACAAGTTTCCAAAAAATTACAAGAGGCTATCGTAGAGGATCCGCCTCTTGTTCTTAGAGATGGTGGAATATTCAAGAAAGGATACTCAAAAGAATTAGATGATTTAAGATCAAAAGCCACTAGTGGAAGAGAATGGGTTGCTTCATTAGAAGCTGAAGAAAAAGAAAAAACTGGTATTCCAAAGCTAAAAATTGGATACAATCGTGTTTTTGGATATTATATTGAAGTTCCAAAAACATATGCAAAGAAGGTCCCAGAAAGTTATCATCGAAAACAAACTGTTGCAGCTGGTGACCGATACATTACACCTGAATTAAAAGAGAAAGAGACTACTATTCTAAGAGCAGATGAGCGATCTCAAGCTCTTGAAGTTGAATTGTTCAAAGAATTGAGAGAATGGATTTTAGAATTCTTAGGATCTTTACAAGCAACTACTATGGCAATTTCCAGAATAGATGCAATTAGTTCACTCGCTGAAGTTAGTCAGACAAACAATTATGTTAGACCTGAAATGTCCAATGATGGAACATTATCCATTTCTGACGGAAGACATCCTGTAATAGAAGTCCTTAGAGAAGGGCAATATATTCCTAATAATTTACAGTTGGACAATAAACAAAGACAATTGATGATTCTAACTGGACCTAATATGGGTGGTAAATCTACCTACATGCGTCAGACTGCACTAATTTGTGTGATGGCTCAGGCGGGTTGTTTCGTTCCTGCTTCATCAGCAAGACTAGGAATGGTCGATCGTGTATTCACTCGCGTAGGTGCACACGATGACCTAGTACATGGCCACTCAACCTTCATGGTGGAAATGCTAGAACTAGCAAACATTTTGAGAAATGCAACACCTAATAGTCTTGTACTACTAGATGAAATTGGAAGGGGAACTTCGACTTTTGATGGTTTGGCATTAGCATGGGCAGTTTCAGAAGAATTGCATGCTGGTAAAGGTGTGAAAACGTTGTTTGCAACACATTACCACCAATTGACTGATGTTGCAAAGATATTGGACCGATCAGTTAATTGTCATATGCAAGCTAAAGAAGATGGCCATGAATTAACACTACTACACCGAATTGCTGAAGGTCCAACAGACGCCTCATTTGGTATTCATGTAGCTAAAATGGCTGGTGTCCCTGAGGAAGTATTGGTAAGGGCCCGTAAAGTTTTGAACAATTTAGAAGAAGGTTCAACAATTGAAGTATCTAAAACTGGACCGGTTCAATCTGTTTTCAGCACTGATTTCGGTGCTAGAAGTCAAACTAAAGAGAATCCAATTGTAGATGAAATTAGAAAAATGGATTTGATGAATTTAACTCCTTTACAGGCACTAGAAAAATTACACGATATCCAACAGAAATTGCTCTAACCTATACTAACGCTAATCTTTTTTGAATTTGAATTGCCTTCAGGATCTTCTGCATATATCGTAAATGAATAGGAATCACTTTTGAGACCATTTTCAAAGTAATGATGATAGAAACTACTGTCTGTTATATTGTATACATTATTATCTTCCATTTTAATCATAGGCTGAGAATTGAGACCTGCTGCTCCAGACGTAATAGTAACTGTTTCAACTTCCCAATTGTCTTTGACAGAAATTGCTAGAACAAAAGGTGTGTTTGCATCTATTTCTAGAGTTTCATTCCAAGAACCATCCATTTCGACATACAGTTCTACTTGCTGAAACTTAGGTTTAGCGATATCATTGAAAGGAGGATTTGATAGCAAAATCATAAATCCTAACCAAGCCATAAAAGACATGAACATTGGTCCAATCCAATTCTTTCTCTCAAATTCGCTAGTATCAAAGAGTTGTGGAAGAACTTTGATTAGGCCAAAAGGAGCTACAAAACCAATAATTGTTGCCCAACTGCCAATACCGGCCATTCTTACTAAAGAATAACAAATTACTGCAACGGCAAAAGCATAGAATACTGCAAAGAGAGTTACTTTAGAATCTCTAATCTCTTTAGTTCGATATTCTTCTTTATTAAATTCAGGAAACTTGAAGGTTTCTTCACGCTTACCTTTTTTCTTGGCCATTTTGCTCTATAATGGAGGTTAAATAAAGCCCCGCGTGGACTCTAATACAGTTAGGAACACATGGCAACAAAGGAGAAAGGGGCCGAAGCAGAGATTGCTGAGGAGGAAAAAGAAATATTACCTGAATTAACGGGTATGCCTATTGAAGTGCATTTTCGTAGACATTTTCGGTTCATATTGTTTATACTTTTTTGTCTATACTTAGGTTGGTACACTTTTGCTTTGATGCTCATTGCTTGGGTTACAGGAGTTCGATGGGCAGAGAATCAAGGCCATTTACAAAAATACGATATGGATCTAGTATGGGGTCGCTCTTTCCTTATGTGGAGAACCGATTGGGGCAAAGGCTTCATAGAAAAAATATCACAAAACAAACCATTTTGGAGAAGAGTAGGAGATGTTTGGGTTGTAACTGTTTTTGTGATAATGATCCTAATGTTTTCATTACTGCTTTGGCAAGCTACTTTAGCTTGGCAAATACCTAAAACTTCTGCAGTTTCTCCAAAGATGATGATTGGGTTGCCTGGTGTGAACCCTGTAATTCCTCTCTGGTATGGTATTTTAGCTCTAGTAATCGCAATGGTCGTTCACGAATTTAGTCACGGAATTTTAAGTCGTGTAGCAGATGTTAAAGTCAAAGCCTTAGGATTGTTACTTTTCATTTTCCCTGTTGGAGCTTTTGTTGAACCTGATGAAGAAGAAATGAAATCCATGAAAAAATGGGAAAGAATGAGACTCTATGCAGCAGGTCCTGGAAGCAATATGGTAATTGCTGTGATTTTCTCATTCCTATTTTCATCTGTAATGGTTGCTTCTCTAGAGCCTGCGGAAGATGGGTTGCTATTGTACTCTGTAAGTGCTGATTATGGAGGTGCAGAAGCGGGACTTGAACCTTGGATGCTTCTTACATCTATAGATGATGAAGAAATCAGAAATATTGATGATTGGCAGAATATTATGAATAATACATATGCAGGTCAAAGCGTTAATGTTTCAGTTCTAAATGCAGGGGAACCTGAAACTTACTCCGTTACTTTGTCTGATAAAGGGAGTTATTATCTGAAATATTATCCTGATGCGTACGAACCTTGGATGTCTGGAAAGGGATTCATGGGTGTTGCTGCTGAAAATCCAAAATTTGTAACTAATAACCTTGCAAATCCAACCGAAAATATTCTACTTTACATTTCTTTACCTTTTGCTAAGCTACAACCATTCCCGGATCATTTTACTTCAATTTTCGAACCTAGCGGAATGGTGGGTGCAATACCTGACAATTTATTCTGGATTTTAGCTAATTGTTTCTATTGGATTTTCTGGCTTAATTTGATGGTTGGATTGACAAATGCTCTTCCCTCAGTACCACTTGATGGAGGATTTATTTTTGCTGATGGCGTTACAGGAATTCTCGACAAAATCAAAACTGGTTTGACGGAACAAAGAAAAGAAGAAATTGTCGATAATTTAGTTGCTGTTCTGGCTTTTACCGTCGTATTTTTAGTCGTCTGGCAACTAGTAGGGCCAAGAATCGTTGGTGTTGATCCTGTAATACTAGATGCAAACATAAATGCAAGTGAAACTAGTGGCTGGAATGGTGATGTTTTTAATTTTGATGCATCCATGTCTAATGGTGATTTCGTAACTTACGAATGGGATTTTGGTGACGGAACCACAATAACTGGGGAAAGTGTGGAGCATTCTTGGACAGAGGGTGGATTGTACTTTGTTGTATTGACAGCAAAAGATGCAGAAGATAGGCAAAGTGTTGCATTTGAACAAGTAAGTGTCAATCATTTTGCTGAAGGTGATGGAAGTGTAGGTGGAGGTTCTGATGATAATGTAATTGCTACTGTTAATCCATACATAGAAAATGTAAGTATTTACATTAGTATAACGGGAGATAGTGGACTACCATTTGTGGAATCAGACGTCACTGTCACAATCAATAATCCCTCTGGAACTGTTTTTGAACAAGACTTACTTCTTAGTAATGGAGAAACACAAGAGCTCACTTTCGAAACAAGTGAGGGTGAAATGGTTGGCGATTGGGAAATTAGTCTAGAATCTAATGATCCTGCTTCTGATTTCACTTATGATTATGATTGGTTCAATTATTACCAAGATAGTTCCTAAACGAGTCTTTAATAATGCATACCATTTTGCATCAGCGGACGTAATAGGAAGCATCATTCCTAGAGTGTGAAACAATTAATGAGTAAAGACCCTGTTCCACTAAAAGCAGTACACCACATTGAATTCTGGGTGGGTAATGCGAAGCAGGCTGCATATTTTTACAGAAAGGCATTTGGATTTGACCAAGTTGCATATTCTGGTTTAGAAACAGGAAACCGAGATCGTGCTAGCTATGTACTGGAACAAGGAAGAATTAGAATGGTTTTTTCAACTCCTTTAAACAGTAACAATGGAATTTCTGAACACATCAAAGCTCATGGTGATGGTGTAAAAGATATTGCATTTCACGTAGATGATGCAAAAGCATGTTATGAAGCATGCGTTGCACGTGGTGCTAAAAGTGCAAGGGAACCTGAAGTAGTTAGCGATGAAAACGGTAGCGTAACTAAGGCTGCAATTTTCACTTATGGAGAAACAATACACTCATTTATTTCTCATGATAGTTACGAAGGGCCTTTTCTACCTGGATTTATAGAAAGAAAAGTTGAAGGTGATAGTGTCGGATTAAGATTTATTGACCATGTTGTAGGAAATGTGGAACTAGGTAAGATGGAACATTGGGTTAATTTCTATGCAGATATAATGGGTTTTTCACAAATACAAGCATTTAGTGATGATGATATTTCAACCGAATATTCTGCCCTTATGTCCAAAGTTATGGAAAGTGATAATGGAAGAATTAAATTTCCAATTAATGAACCTGCTGAAGGAAGAAAAAAATCACAAATTGATGAATATTTAGAATTCTATCAAGGCCCAGGTGTACAACACATTGCTCTTCTTACAGACGATATAATCAAGGCAATAAATCGATTGAAAGAAAATGGTGTGGAATTTCTAGAAGTTCCAGATACCTATTATGATGATTTAACAGAGAGAGTTGGAGCTATAGACGAAGATATTGAAGTCCTAAAAAAGCTAAAAATTCTAGTTGATCGAGATGATGAAGGATATTTATTACAGTTATTTACAAAGCCTGTAGAAGACAGACCCACTGTTTTCTATGAGGTCATACAGAGAAAAGGTTCAAGAGGATTTGGAATTGGGAATTTCAAAGCATTGTTTGAAGCTATAGAAAGACATCAAGCTGAAAGAGGAAATTTATAATGCACAGATATCACAAACTAGGAAAAGTAGCTAAAAAAAGACATACTGTCTTTAGAGATGATAATGGAAAAATATACCATGAAGAATTGAAAGGAAACAAAGGTTTCGTAGGACCTTCTTCCCTTCTTTATCATATCTATCCACCAACTGAAGTCCTATCAACAAAATCTATTGGAAGTTTTGACATAGAAGAAGATGATGATAAATCTCTGAGAATGAGACATTTCTACTCTAATAGGGCAAAAAAAGGAGGAAGTGCAATAATGGATCGTACTCCTTTCCTTTTCAATGATGATGTTGTCATGATGATGGCTTATCCTGATAAGAATGATGATTATTACTATAGAAATGCTCAGGGAGATGAAATTGTTTACGTTAGCCAAGGAAGTGGTGTTCTAGAGAGTGCTTTTGGAAATCTAAAATATTCGCAAGGTGATTATCTTGTAATTCCAAGAGGAATTTTACATAAATATGTTATGAATGATGAAGAACATACACTTCTAATCGTTGAATCACCAAGTGAAGTAAGAACTCCAAGAAGATACAGAAATGAATATGGACAAATAATTGAAAGAAGCCCATACTCAGAAAGAGATTTTAGAGCTCCTGATGAACTAGTAACATATGATGAAAAAGGAGAATTCAAAGTTGTTGTTAAGCAAAGAAATCTGTTTACAGAAGTAACACTAGGCCACCACCCTTGTGATGTGGTTGGTTGGGATGGATTCTACTATCCTTATGCATTCAGTATTCATGATTTTGAACCAATCGTTGGTAGGATACATGAACCACCGCCCGTTCATCAAACATTTGCTGGAGATAGATTTGTTGTATGTTCATTCTGTCCAAGGCCATTTGATTTTGATGAAAATGCAATACCTGCACCATACAACCATTCAAATGTTATGTCTGACGAAGTGATTTATTATGATTCAAAAGAATTTATGTCTCGTAAAGGTGTTGAGTTTGGTTCAATGACGTTACATCCTGATGGATTAACACATGGCCCTCACCCTGGGAAATATGAAGGTTCCATAGGTGCAAAATGGACTGATGAATTGGCCGTCATGGTAGATACTCATTATCCTCTGAAAGTTGCCAAACCTGCACTAGGTGTTGAAGATCCGGATTACGCTAAATCCTGGTTAGACGGTGAAGGTTACAAAGAAGCACTAGGCGAATAAAGTTGATGAAAGAAAGTCTTCGAACTTTCATGGATGGTCTGATTGATTACGCAGGTCTATTTCCTCCAGCTGATTTACCCTTGAATGAAGCCATAAACGAATATGTTACACAGGTAAAAAGTGATAATTCTCAAATGTTGAGTCGTTTCATAATACATACTTCAAAATTGAATGAATTAGATGAATTTTTGCCTCTTTTCAAAGATATTGGGGCCCTGAAATTATCTGTTCTTGGTGGCGGCGGAAATAGTGACGACGAGTATTTAAAGAAAATTGACCAAAATATTGCTGATATCCATGGTTATAGAGAAAAACATGGTGAAAAAATCGAAATTGACGTTATCGAATGTAAAATGGCATCAAATTCGCCCTCAAAAAACACTATGGAGAAGGCCACCGATTCACTTAATAAAAATGGATTGACACATTATCACGAATTTGCTGAATTGCCACCTGTTGGAATGAATTATTCAACCGAAATAGATGACAGTTCTTGGGATAAAGAAATTTTACCAACTGTAGAATTACTTTCCAAACTCGATAATGCAGGAATAAAACTAAGATGTGGTGGAATAATCAAAGAAGCATTTCCCTCTGTAGAACAAGTAGCTGCTATGATACAAACTTGTGTTATTGTCGGTATTCCAATGAAATTTACTGCTGGTTTACATCATCCAATACGCCATTTTGCAGACGAATATGATGAATATATGCATGGATTCATCAATACTTTTGGTGCTGGAGTCTTTGCAACTACTTTCCCTAAGCCAAAAAATTCTCAAGAAAAGTATAAAATGTTTATTTTGTTATCCCATATGATTGATGATCAAAATGCCGAAAATTTTAGCTTTGCTAATGATTCTATGACTTGGAAAGTGGGAGATGACCGAGACACGCAATTCGAAATTGATGCGGAAACAATTGAAAACGCCCGCAGAAATGGTATGATTTCATACGGCAGTTGCTCTTTTCAAGAGCCTATAGATGACTTAACACAATTAGGATGGATGTAATGGACGAAACACACGATTCAAAGTTAAAATCATGGGTAAATGTTGCTGAAGATTCCGATTTCCCGATTCAAAACATTCCCTTTGGAGTGTATTCTCCAAAAGGTGGAGGAGACTTACATGTTGCTACAGCAATCGGAAATTATGTTCTAGATTTGGCGTATTTAGATGAAGCAGGTTGTTTTGAAGGAACTGAAGTAGAAGGAACTGAAGTTTTCCATGAGCCTACTCTAAATGCCTTCATGTCTTTAGGTCGTAAAGCTTGGAAAGAGGCTAGAAAAGTAATCAGTAATATTCTAAATGAAAATAATGATACACTAAGAGAGAATGATGAATTGAAGGATTTGGCTTTGATCTCAATGGAAAATGCTGAAATGGAATTTCCCGTTGATATTGGAGATTATACAGATTTCTATTCTTCAAAAGAACACGCTTCTAATGTCGGCACTATTTTCAGGGGACCTGAGAATGCATTAATGCCTAATTGGTTACATTTACCTATTGCTTACCACGGCAGAGCGTCTTCGGTTATTCTAGATGGAGGAGATATTATACGTCCTAAAGGTCAAACAAAAACACCTGATGCTGCAGGACCTTCTTTCGGTGATAGTAAAAGAATGGATTTTGAACTTGAAATGGGATTGTTTATAGGTCCTGGAAATGGTTTAGGAGAACCTATCACTGTTAATGGTGCTGAAGAACATATCTTTGGTATGGCTCTTGTAAATGATTGGTCGGCTAGAGATATTCAAGCTTGGGAATATCAGCCACTGGGGCCTTTCTTAGCTAAGAATTTAGCCACTACAATTTCTCCTTGGATAATAACACTTGAAGCATTAGAGCCATTTAGATGTAGTGGGCCCAAACAAGACCCTGAACCTCTTGAATATTTGAGAAACAATAAGGATAGTACGTTTGATATTAACCTAGAAATTCATTTGAAAACTGAAAGGATGGATGCCTATGATTTGATTTCGTCAAGTAACTACAATTATCTCTACTGGGATATGAATCAACAAGTGGCACATCATACTACTACTGGTTGTAATCTGAGAACCGGAGACATGTTGGCTAGTGGAACTATTTCTGGGCCTGAGAAAAATAGTAGAGGGTCAATGCTCGAATTAACGTGGGGTTGGTCTGAACCAATTAAACTTTCAAATGGTGAAGAAAGAATTGCCCTTGAAGATGGAGATACTGTATTGTTGAAAGGCTGGTGTCAAGGTGAAGGATATCGGATTGGTTTTGGAAGCTGTACAGGCAAACTTCTACCCTCTGCTTAATCCTGGTTTTTAGAGTAGACCTTATATAACCATCCGAGTGGCGCCCAGTCCGTCTCCTGTTAGAGGAGACAGAAAGGACACAACATCAATGGCAAGACAAACACGTCGAAGACGTGACTCCAAGTCAAAAAATCGCTATCGCCCTCGCTTCCCTTCAGCTTCAGGTAGAGCAAGTTCTGAACAAACTGAAATAGCGCCACGCAAAGTTGAAAAAATTGATTGGAGAACTGTTTTTATTTTGTTTGCAATTTTCCTTTTTTCCCTTTATATTAGAACTGCTTGGACGTTAGAACCAGCCACAGAGGATGGATTTCAACTTACTGGAGGTAGTGACCCTTACTACCACAAGCATGTTGTTGACCACGTAGCTGAAACTGGTGAGCATTTGAAAAGAGATCCAATGCTTAACTATCCTTATGGAGCAAATAACAATCGACCACCTTTATTTGATTGGTCTATTGCAATTATTGGTTTAGCACTTTCACCATTCTTTAGTTCAACAGAGGAATCTGTATGGTGGGCAATGGAAGTTTTGCCTGCAATTTATGGAGCTTTAATCATATTCCCAATTTACGCAATAGGTCGAGCTCAGTTTGGAAGGGAAGCTGGAATAATTGGAGCTTTCTTTATTGGTGTAAATTCACAACATGTAGGTCACTCAAGTTTGGCTCTGGCTGACCACGATTCTTACATTATTCTGTTTGGAACAACTGCTTATTTCTTCTTCATGAGGGCATTAACTGTTGCTAACGATAAGAAATGGGTGTCTGATTGGACTAATTGGGATGAAATAAAGAGTGGTGTAAGACAATTTGTAGATTCTGAAAGATTAGCTCTTGGTTATGCTGGTTTAGCTGGTATGACAATAACTATGATTTCAATGAGTTGGAAAGGTTTCCCATACATTATGGCAATCATTGCAATTTATTTGGGATTACAGATGTTAATCAATGCTTTCCGTAGAGTAGATAGTTTGACCACGGCCGCCCTAGGATTGGTTACACTTTCAATGCCTGTAATTTTGTCTTATCCTTATTACAACACCATGGGATTCGTGAATACATGGTGGGAAGCTCCTGCATATATTTTGCTAGGTTACTTCCTAATTTCATTACTAATGGTTACAACCAGAGATTTACCATGGTTATTAGTGATTGGTGTGTCTACTGGTATTGCAGTAATTATTTACTTGCTTCTTACTTATGTTTTTGAAGATCTTGGATTTTTACTCTTTAGTGGTCAAGGATACTTTGTCAGAACAAAATTGTTCAATACAATTGCAGAAGCTCAGCCCCCTCAATTTGCTGATTTCGTTTTTGCTTTTGGTCCTGTCTCAATTTGGTTAGCTATATTCGGCGTTATATGGATGGCTTACCAACTATTCAATCAGAGTATTTGGAAGAAAGATTATTTGTTCGTTATGATTTGGGCTCTTGTTTCAATTTACATGGCTCAATCAGCTATTCGTTTTATTTTTAATGCAACTCCTGTTGTATCACTTATCAGTGGATGGATAACTTGGTTGATAATCCAACAAGCCGATTTCCCTGCTATAATGGTAACTTGGAAAGCATTCTGGGGGAAGAGAGGTGGAACATTCTATTGGTTATCACTAGCATCGGTTTTTGCAGGATTATTCTTGTTCTTTACTGTAAGTATTCTAATTGGTCTTCTTTCAACTTTAATTCTCCTTCTATTGGTAATGGTTATTGGACATATGGATGCTCAAAGCGAGGACCAATATCGTTTCCGTGATAGGATAAGAGGATTAAGACAAGGATTTGCTATGAAAAGGCCATTAATTGCTCTATTTGTTGGTCTATTCATCTTCCTACCAAATACTTTCTATGGATATGATGCTGGGGTTCCATTTGAAGATAAGAAAAGTCATGATTCAGAAATTTACGAATTTCTAAGTTATGATTTTTTAAGACCTGAAGAATATGATTGGGACGAACGAAATAATCAAACCAAATATCCAGATGGTGTCCAAGGAATGTATACTACCTCTGATAATTCTAATCAATTATGGTACTTGGGCAATACTGGGCCTTCATTCCCTCAAGACTATTGGATTGATGGATTGGAATGGTTAGCTGAACAAGACACAAATGAGAAACCTGAGGATCGGCCTGGCTTCATCTCTTGGTGGGATTACGGTTTCTGGGCAATCGATATTGGGGAACACCCTACTGTAGCTGATAACTTCCAGTTTGGATACCAAATTGCAGGTAATTTCATTGCTTCTCAATCCGAACATGAAGCAATGGCTTTGTTACTCTATAGACTAATAGAACCTGAAGTCAATCGAGATTCAGAAAGTTTTAGTGATGAACTCAGAGCTGAATTATTATTATATTTATCAGAAGATAATGTTACAGAATTGGAAACAATAATCTCCAATCCTGACGATTATATTCCAAAGAAAGCAGATGGTAGTGATCAAGAGGTGCACCCGAAAAATGCTGCAATAAGAGCTGGAAGGCCAATTCTAATGACTATCGAGAAGAATGATATTGCAGACCTTATGTGGGAAGTGGAACAAATAACTGGTCACTCTATCCGTTACTTTGCTGCAGATACAAGGCTAATGCCTTACTCTGCAAGTAATACTGGTATTTTGTACGCTCCAGTTACTTTGGCTGACTATGATATCAGTAATTATGTAGAAGTTCAAGCTGCTTTATCAAACGGACAAACGGTACCATTTGATGAAGCAATAGAAATATTGAAAGCTAATCCAGATGTTCAAGTTTCTTCACAGCAACTAGTTTACAAAGATAAATTTTTGAATTCAATGTTCTTTAGATCCTTCCTTGGATGGTCTGCAACAGATATTGGTAGACCAATAGAAGATGGAATTCCTGGCGTATCTGGAACAATAGCCCAGGATCAAACACTACCTCCGCTACCTGGATGGAATTTAACTCACTTCAAATTGGTGCAATATAATTCCGGACTCAGAATACTGAAATATTACGATGGTGCGACGGTTTATGGTACCGTTTCTACTCCTGAAGGAGACCCTGTTGTTAATGCAAACATAACTGTACTTGATGAATATCGAGTTCCTCATGGAAGAGCAACAACTGATGAAAATGGACAATATAGTGTCTTGGTTCCTGCAGGAAATCTAACTCTGGCTGTTTCAATGGGAACTCCTGGAGAAGATATTGAAAAGATATTCATGACTTCGAACAATTTGCTAGTTAGAAAAGAAAATGTAATTATTTCTGAAGAACAAGCAATGAGAAAAACTAGTGGAGCAATAAAAATAGATCTTGAAGTCGAACCTGCGTCCGTGTCAGGTAGATTGTTCTGGGATAACAACAAAGATGAAACCTTTGATTCTGGTGATGATACTGTACCTCTAATCCCAGTAACGGCAACAAATATACGCTCCGAAATTACTAGAACAGTTACAACTGATTCAAATGGTAATTATGAATTTACCGGATTGGCACCTGGTGAATACAAAATCACTGCTGAAATGGATGGGCACTCATTAGAATTAGCTTCATACACAGGTGAAGCATCATTACGAGCAAACCAAGACGTTACTGTTAAAGGTGCTCTAAAACCAAGTTATATTTGGGGCAGAATTACCTCTGGAGATAATATCGGCTCACAAATCGTCACTATTTCACTTCACGATGAAACTAACAGTAATATTACAGAAAATTCATTCCTTAACACCTATTATTACGTATCCGATTGTACTGGAGACGCCATAGATTCCTCAATATCATTCTGTTTTGATAAACTATTACCTGGAAACTATACGCTTCGGTTTGAATCAAACGATATCTACACTGGTTGGACTAATAATACCAAAGAAGTAGAAATTGTAGCAGGACAATCAAAAAGCTTCAACACCACTTTATTGAGCGGATTCCGATTAGAAGGTGTATTGAATCACAATAATCAACCTATTGCTAATGAGCAAATTGTTGTGAGGAATGTGAATGAACAATATAGTGACAATGTATTCACCACAGATACTGGATACTTTGCGACCGTCCTTCCTAAAGGAATTTACGATATTTACACGGTTCACAATACTGAACAAACGACCCTAGCATATCTTAACCGAATAGATAGTCAAACTTATTCAGGAATAATAGATGCTAAGATGGGGCCTGGATACACAATACAAGGTACTTTGTTTGAAGATTTAGATGGTGACAATGTATTCAATCCAGATACTGGAGAGAAAACATATAATGGAAAAATGGTTAGGTTTATCTCAGATAGTGGTAGTACTTCTGTAACTTCTACATTTGGAGGAAATTACGAAATTATTGTGCCTGAGGGGGCTTATAGTGTATATTCTCATGTTCTAGCAGATGGTCAACAAAATTTGGTTTCTTTACGCAATCTTGGTATTGTTAACGGAAATCAAGAAAATGTTAATTTATCTGCAAATATAGGATACGATGCTTGGATTATTTTATATGAAGAACATATGGATGAAGTAATCAGCTTGGAAGGTTTAGTTGAATTGAGCACTGCCCAAGGTGAAATCGATGTTTGGGCAACTGATCCATTCTCTAAATTTAGTCTGCCTGGTGGAGAATACCAAATTGATTTGAATAAATTTGGATATGAATTAGAGAAAATTTATTACGGTCCTGAAGAAGAAAAGGAAGAAACGGAAAAGGTAACGTTAACAAAAACAGAAGAATTAATTTTACAAGCTAAAAGAATTCCAACAAATATAGATGGAAGATTTGTATATGAAGGAAGTCCGATACCTAATGCTCACTTATCTTTCTCACCAATGAATAATCCATTGTATCACTTAAATTTTACAACTGACGACCAAGGTAATTTCGAAAATGTAATTTTACCTCCTGATCAATACATGTACACTTTCTCTCTTGAGGATAGTGGAAGTAGATATCTGAATCATGGACAAATGAATATTCCTATCGGAACGACTGAAGTAGACATGGGAGATATTGCTTCTGATCTTAAGTATCAAGTTTCTGGTGAAGTCACATTAAATGATGTAAAAACAACAGGTATGGTTATTCTAAGGCCTGTTGATGATTTTGATAACTTTACTGTGCTCGAAACTACAGTGTTCGAAGATTATTCTGGCTATATGCTACCTGGTGAATATTACGTTACTTTCCAAGATGGACAATATGGTAAGCACTACAGTTATGGTGGTTTCTTAGATTTGACAGGTCCTACAACTTATGATCTTGAATTGAAAAATGAAGGATATGTAAGAGGAGATGTAAGATCTCAAGCTGATAATAACATAATTACAGACAGACCGATTAGAATTCAATTTGTATCTGAAACTGGTGTTGTATTTGTAGAAGATTCTGATCCTGAAGAGGGGTTATTCGGAGCAACTATGAATTATGGTAAATTTGATTTGCCTAATGGTAATTACGACGTGATTGTAAAAGAAAATGGATATCAAGATTTTGCAAGCACGATTACAATTGATGGATCTACGGACTATTACAATGAAATTGTATTAATTCCTAAGACTGTGAATGTTACTTTGGAAATGACTTATGTTAATGCAACTGGAAATAGTGTTCCTTTAGCTAATGGATTAGTTACTTTTGAAGCTGTTACTGGTGAAACATTCGGCCATTATACTGATGAAAATGGAGTAATTAACATTCCTGATATGGTTCCAAAAACCTATGAAATAGAAATGGATGTTACTCTAAATGATGGTGCTGATGAATTCACAATGAGTAAGAGAAATATCTATGTAAGTGCTGGTAATGAACAACAAACATTCAAGAAAGAGGCTGAATGGAAAGTTCGAGTATCTGGTACTATCTTCTATGACCGTGATTTTGATGGAACTCCTGATTCTAATGAATTGCTTGCAAATTCGCAAGTGGATATTTGGAATGTGGATGGTACACAAATTAGAGAAAGCACAACTGCGGATTCAAATGGAAATTACGAAGTTTATTTGGATACTGGAGTGTACAAGACATGGTTCTACACTACAGAAGGAACAAGTTACACTTCCATAGATTCACTTGAACTAGAGGGAGCTCTAGAATTAAGTCCTGCACTATCGCGTGGTGTTAACTACATTGTAGACTATCAATCATCAGAAACAAACTCCAATATTGATTTTGGTGATGTAGATATTGTAGGAACTAATGTTAGCTTCACAATCGAAGCTGATAATGGGAACATGGAAATTTTGGTTCCAAATGGCGTCTATGAATTCAAAGGAAATTATGAAGATTTATCTGCAACTGAGGATTACGCTTATGTATTAGATATATCAGTTAACATAACTGACGATATTGACGGTGTAGTTCAGGTAGAAAGTATTGATAAGCAATTAATGAGAGGGTTTGACGTTTCATTAGATACAAACGAGTTAGAAATACCTATTAGTCAAACAGCTATTTTCAATTTCAATGTTACATCATCTGGTTTCTTAGACATTGTTTTTGAAACAGGAATAGAAGAGATTCCTGAAGGATGGAGTGCCGAATTTGTACCAAATAAATTGAACATGAAAGAAGGCGAAGAAGATAATCTCCAACTGAAGATAACGCCTAATGAAAATGTAGTTCCTGGTGTTTGGGAAGTATTCTATGTCGAAATCTTCTGGACAGACTACGAAGATAATCAAATCGATGATTTAAGACGTAATTTTGCTGTAACTGTTGAACCTATTGAACAACCTGATCCTGACTTCACAATAGAAACTGGTGATTTTGTTTGGAATCCTGATGCACCTACTGTTGGAACTGAAGTGACATTAAGTGCAACTGTGACGAACGCAGTTAATCACTCAGGTGCCCATTATGTTCCTGTTGTCTTTTATGTCGATGATGAACCAATAAAGATGATTACTGCTGAGTTTGATGGAAATAACAGTGAAGTCACTGTTAGTGCCACTTGGAATGCTACAAAGGGTACACACACACTTAAGGCACATATAGACCCTGAGAACGCCATAGAAGAGACTAATAGCGATAATAACAAGGCATCAACTACTTTCTCAATAAGTGAATCTGAGGAAGAAGATAACAGTTCTACTATGAACATGATTGCTATAGCTGTAGTAGCTCTCGTAGCTGGTTTTGCATACGTAAGTTATCGTTCTAGGCGTTAGATCTACTCAGGCTTCCTCATCCGGCTTGTTAAGCAAATAGTAAGACTAAGAATATGAAAGTAAGAATAATATTTATTAAAGACCATATCAAACAATTCTTTCCTACGTATTTGTAATGCTCTTCATCCTTTGAAATGTACATTGCTCCTACTATTATTCCTGCTAAAGGTACAAAAAAACTTCCAAAATAAAGCAAAATTACGGGAAAAGAATCTACCTTCTTTATCATATTCAGAGGTTTGCTTTTCTGAAACTCATCATATTTTTCGGCTAATTCATCAATTTTAGCCTTATCATATTTCATACACCCCTAACGCCTTTGTTTAATTTAAGACTTCAGGCTACCTCATTCGGCTTGTCTTACTTTCCCAAGATTTCCTTCTTCATCTGCTTGAATTCGTCGTCGTCGATGATTCCTTTATCTTTCATTTCAGATATTTTTTCTATTTTAGTTACTTTATCGTCATTATCCCCTATATTAGAACGATTTAGAACGCTATCTTTGATTTCAGTTTTGGTTATTTGATCTCCTTGAACAACTGTTTGATCAACTTTTACTGCATTCTGTTCACCTTTTAGCTTCCTAACTCTGGCAGCTTCACCGATTTCTCCTAACCTTTCCCATATTTCAATTGCAGAGTCATAATCTCGAGCCATTTCACGAACTTCAGCTTGTTCTTTCATAGAGTCACGTAGCTGCTGTTCCTTTTTTTCCAATCCTATTGTATGTCCAAATTTTAGTTTCCTTAAAACAAAAGTTAGAACAAACCCTACTATGAAAAAGAAAAGTTGACCAACTCCTGGATCTCCGGCCTCTGTAGCCGCCCATATAGCATAAACAACAACCAGCCATATGCCGATAACTGCAGTATCATACAAGTGCATAGCTTCCTGACGTCTTTGTTTAATTTAATACTGTGGTTGTTTTGTTCTTTGGTAGATCTACTGATTTTATAGACTGTCTTGAAAAATAAAAAAAAGATTAGTGAGACAGAAGCTTCGCTAATCAAATAAAAATCACACAGCTCTTCACAACAGAAAGGCAGGGGAGCTGTGCCTACCCCTACCTAACGTTATTTTCTAAACTAATTAACTAACTAATTACTTAGTTACCCATTAGCTTAGCGGAGCCAATTATGTCTCCACTTGCATCAAATTGGATATCGAGTTTCCATCCACTTTCTGCAGGACCACTAGCTGAATTACCTTGTCCGTAGACCGTGAATTGGTCTCCGGCTGATAATTTACCATCGCGGTCGTTGTCAGAAAATTGTACTGGATACTCAGACCCGTCGTCTGCTGATACATTAGCTGATCTGCGCTCTAATTGTTCGTCGTCACCTTGGTAACTGACCTCAATTCCGTGCTCTTCTCCACCAACTATCTGCATGGCGACTTCTCCAAATCCATTACCGCCAACATGAGTTGAGCCAGTTTCATCTTTCAAGAAGTAACTGAATCCATCTAAGTTTTCTTGCTTACTGACTTTTATGACCTCTACGTGCCACTTGCCTCCACTATTCTTCTCTACGAAGAAAGTTGCTATAGGTGCGGATTCTCCTTGCTCTAAGAAACTGGCTGCCCAAACGTACAGCACAGCTGCCAAGACCACAGTAATTGCGACCATTAAAATGACCGCAATAACGGGAGATACACCATCGTCGTTCTTTACTATTCTGTGTTCCATGGTTGCGTCCTCTTTTTTTCTGGCAATTATATCTTAAAGACAAACTGCCGGACCATTACATTGCACTGACAGTATATAAAAACTAATGTTGTCTTTTAAACAATATAGTACAATCTTAGAAATGCATATATCTAATATGTTCTTGCTAAATAAACTCTATTGTGTGTTGGTTTACCAGATATAACACAATTTTTAGGTTCAGGATAAGTACTTGTTGAATTTCCAAGGAAGGTTAAACCGGTACTTTTTTCAATCATTTCAGCTTCTGCATCATTGCCTTCAAAAGCCATCTCGTAAACTTGATTTGAATTAATTGATTCATCAAAAACTAAAATATCTCCGTCTACTGAAAAACTAGGCAATTCTCTGATACAGGAATTGAAATATTCTTTACTTTTTTTACTCATTTCTTGACCAATCGAAGACAATTCATTATTGACTGTGTCTACAAGACTGGATAATGGGTGGCTCTCTTTTCCACCTGTTCTTCGAGCACACATGAACGAATCATTGGCTAAGTCACGTGGACCTATCTCTATTCTAAGAGGAACTCCCTTAATCTCCCAATCATAATATTTCTGGCCTGGCCGTATGTCTCTTGCATCCATTCTAGCTCTAATTCCTGATTCTTTTAATTTGGAAACTATTTTTTCAGCTTCAGACGCCATATCTTCTGAGGAATTTTTAGCCATTATTGGAATTACAATTACCTGAATAGGGGCGACACTAGGCGGCATAATCAATCCTTGATCATCTCCATGAGTTGCTACAATAGCACCCAGTAATCTCTCAGACATCCCATATGTTGTTTGATGTACAAATTTTTGTTCGCCTGATTCAGATTCATATGTTACATCAAAGGCTCTTGCCCACTGATCTCTATAATGGTGACATGAAGCTACTTGTAAAGTGCGCCCATCTGGCATTATCACATCTATTGCGATTGTATACCAAGCGCCAGGAAAGGTGTCCCATACTGGTCTTTTAGTAACTATAACAGGTAGTTTTAATTCATCCATTAAATTTTGAACTATTTCTAAATCTTGTTCTATCTGTCTTGTTGCATCGTCTTCATCTATATGGGCTGTATGAGCTTCAAAGAAGTGAATCTCTCTTACTCTTATGAAAGATCGAGTTTGCTTTGTCTCATATCTAAACGTATTAACTATCTGGTATGTTTTAAGTGGCAAATCTGCATGAGAACGAATCCATAATGGAAACATAGTGTACATTGCAGTTTCACTTGTTGGTCTCAAAAACATAGGTTTGTCTAGTTTGCTTTCACCAGCATGCCTTATCCAATAGACTTCTTTTGCAAATCCTCCAACTTCATCATCCATTCTAAGCTCGGAAGGATCTACTCCTTGTTCTCTAGCAGCTTTCAGTAAAGAAACCAATCTGTTTTCTTTATCTAATAAATCTTCAGGAATTAATAGAGGAAAATTGACTTCATCATGATCCGTTCTTTCCATTTCACTATGAGTTAAATCATCTATCAATCTCATAGTTTTCCAACCATATGGCCTCCAAACATCCATTCCCTTTATTGGATATCTTTTGTCCACCAACTCTGCAGCTTCAACAATGAATGGATACCATTCCTTGAAGTCTGCTTTAGAGGGAATTCCGCGTTTGGCTGCAGCCGGTGTATTACTCATGTCCAGTTAGTGCTTTATTTTGCTGTAATTAACGCTTACTCTTCTTTTTTCCTATCTGATTTAGGCTTTTTTTCGGCTGCCCTTCTCTCTTGATAAGTGTCCCATACTTTGCCTGCCAAGACTGGGCCTGCTAATACAACCAACATAGAAATCCAAAGCATCGTTCTACATTCTGGAGGTGCATCGTAGTAATTATCTGGTTGAGTTACGCGTAATTTGATTAAACCAAACCAAGGCAATTCTCCTTTTGCCATACCCACTATCCAATCTGGATCGACAGGTTGAACACTAGAACCTGTTATATCGTAATGTGTTAATTGATCTGGATGGGGGTTGCCTGTAGAATCTCCTTTTGTTATGTATCCCGAATTTTGTAAATTCTGAATGCTAGCTCCACCACCCAAACCTATTTCAGCTAATTGGATTTTTCCATAAAATGTTGTATTAATTTCAGGTATGTAATATGTTCCATTATCTTTATCTATTACTTCTACCCAAGCCATTGCTCTATGAATTACAGGAGTAACTGGTTGACCATTATAGGTCTCAATTCCATTTTTGTAATAAACAATAACGTCGCCATAATCTCCATATTTTTTGTAATCTGTTTTCTTACCTTCAAGATAAGTTACAATGTCTTTTTTCTCAGCTTGTTTAACTATTACTAAATCACCAGTGTCTATTATTCCTATGTGAGAATAACTTGGCTCAGAATATAATGGATTGTTATCGTGCTCCATAGAACCTGATTCAATAACAACCATTGGGGGCCAATTTCCACTATATGCAAATGTTAAAAGAAAAACAATGATGACACTACCTACAGCTATACCAACGTCTTTTACAGTTTCAGGCAGTTCTAATCTTTTTGATGAATCAACTGTTTCTTCTTCTGATATGTCGATTTGGGATTCTGCTTTTTTTGCACTCTTATTTTTCAAGTAAGAATCAATCTTGCTCTTCTTTGTTGCATCAGACATCTAGGTAAATCCTACTTGCGAGGCCTTTTAACTTTTTTAACTTTACGGACTTTACGATTACTGGAGCGTGATGCACCAAAATCAGGGCCTGAATCATCATTAACCATCCTAATGCCTGAATCTTCAGTGTCTTCTGATGAATCGGATGCAGGTGAATTGAAATCTCCAAGTAAATCATCTAAGGGATCTCCAGCACTTGGATTGGAAGGTGCTGAAGTTGGTTGGGGTGTTGGTGCTGGTTCAGGGGGAGCTTGGCTTTCAGCCTTTTTCATGTCTCCACCACAAGAAGGACATTTTCCCCATTTTTCTTGAAAATCCTTCCCGCATGCTTGACATACATATGCTGGAGAACCACTTGATGGGGCTGAAGGGGCTGCTATACTGCTTGTACCATCAGCAACTTCTTCTTTGTTAGCATATGGATTGAAATCACTATCTCCTAGCAAATCTCCTAAATCTTCTTCTTTAGGTCTCTCTTCTCTAGAAGTTTGCTGATTGGCTAATTCAGGATTGGTCTCTCCTCCTCCTAATTTACGGCGCTGTTCCGCATAAAATGCGTCTCTTTCAGCAAATAATTCTTTCGTGTCATCTGAATAATCAAATTTCTTCTTTTCTTCTTTCTTCCTGAAGAATCCCATGTATTACTCAGAACCCCATGATAAATAAAGAATTGGGTTTAGAAAAGTGAACAATTGCCTGTAACTGTATCAATTACTGAATCAGAGGCAGGACCTATTCCCAAACACGTAACTGTACCGGGAGGAACTTCCGTCAAACCTGCATCCGTAATTAAACTAGAAATTAAACCTACTTCTCGAGCATGCTGTTGAAGTTTACGAAGTTCAGATTCTCCAGACACTTTGACAACGACTTTTTTCTGACCGTCGCCGAACCATTTAGTAAAATTTGAAGAGTTCGATTTTTTAGATTTCAGAGCGCAATTAACTGCAGCGTGGGAAACTTGAGCTGCCATTTTACCTTTTGAAAGACCTAAATCGGTCCGGACCACAATTACTAATTTGTATTCCAAAAACTAATCCTCTGTATCGCTATCTCCGCCTGGATCTGTTGCTTCATCTTGAACAACGTCTGAAGACAAACCTTCTCCTTCATCTCCAGAATGATTGAGGAGTTGATCTAATTCGGCCATTCTAGAATCAATATCTGATAAATCTGCAAGTAATGTTTTCTCTCTCCTCTCATAATACTTTTTCATTGTTGAGCTCCCTGAACGTTTTCTCAATTCAGCTTCCTTAAGTTTTTCCTTAACATTTGTTCTATCGTGTTTCAAGCCTTGTAGTTCTAACAGTTCTGCTGGAATATATTTTCCAGCTACTGCTAATTCTGATTCAATACGGATACCTGGTGGTGCCCTAGCTAAAGAAGGATGTAAATTAGCCATCCAAGGATAGGCTCCTCTATACCATCCTGCAATGAAAAACAAGAGAGTAACTGCAATTAACGAACTCGTAACAAAAAATGTTTGAAAATAACCTTTGTCCCCATCGGAAATCCCATCCCAATCTGGGGCATTACCAAGTGAAGGATTACCTAATACAAATCCTATCAGAATAACTACGCATATTGACATTGCCATTCCTAAAGTAACTCTGTAAAGAACATCGAATTCCTCATCTAATTCACCTTTTCTAGGAAACATAGCTTGAATTAATGTATAACCTGGAAGGAACAAAACTAGCACAAGGCCAGCAATCACTCTCAAATAATTAATCTCTTCCATTATAGCTCCAAGTTAAACCCGTTAAAAACGTCTACCGCTAGTAAAACCATTACGATATCCATGTGGTTCAGAACCATTTCTTCTTAATGATGATTGTCTTTTCATGACTTCCCATCGTGATTTACAATCGCATATCAAATCAGCCAAATCGCCTTTGCCCAATCTATGCTTTTTCAATCCTTCTAATATTTTCTTATTACAATTATAACAGTTGTGTGCACCTCTACGGGTGCCACCTCCTGTTGGATCTGAATAAACTCTAACTGGTAAATCTTTACATCTTTCTAAAACTTCCACAACAGACCAAAGCCAAGGTGCCGTCCATTCATTTCTCATCCATAACTTTTCGACAACTGTATTTTTTTGAACATTTACAGGATTGATTGAAATTTTATCCACATGGGGGGCTGCATCAATTGCAGACTGAACTGCATCTTCTATCGCATCTTTTTCATTAAGATACGGTGGTTTTAGAAGAATATATGCTTTTACTTCAGCACCATTATCTCTTGCACTTTTACAAACTTTTACGAAATGTGGCCAACGTAAGCGTTTATTGACGCATTTATCTAAAACCAATGAACTTGATGATTCTAAACCAATTGCTATCTCTAATTTTGGAGCATTAGTATAATTGAAATTTTTAGGATTAACAAATTCGGGAAGTGATTCAATCAAAACTTTTTCAATTCCCATATCTTTCATATCAGACATTACTTCATCTGCAAAATCAAGAGGTACTTCTGTAGGATCAATAAACGAGCCTGATGTGTAAATCTTAGCATATCTTTTACCTTTCAATGATGGTCTAATCTTTTTCCATTGTTCACGAAGCATTTCATCGCTAACGCCTCCTGGAACTGTATCGTTGAAATATCCACACATAGAACAGCCTTCTTTGATTGACCAATAACAACCTCTTGTTCTAAGAATGGCTACTCCTGCCTCTACAATTTCACCGTCTAAAAGTTCTTCTTCAGTCCATTTTGCTACTGGTTGATCTAAAGAATGTTCCTTAGGAATTGATTTGGCCTCATTGACAAAATCGGTTAGTGGAACAAACGCTTCAGGCATGATGTCTTACCTCCACTGCGATTCCTCTTTTCATAGATACCATTTCTTCAGGGTTCATTTTAGCAATTCCTACTGCCGTTATCTCGTCTTTTTGCTCAATAACTACTTGGTCACCTATTTGCCAATCTCCTTTGTGACCATTTACACCAACTGCGAATAAATCTCCAACTAACTTGAAATTTTCTGCTTTGACTACTCCACCTCCATTAGAAGAATACGCCTTACCGCCACTCAACGTCAAACCAAAACCACCGACAACTGGTGAAATTGCAGCTAAGTCTCCACATCTTAGTTTGTAAGGCATCCTTCCACTTATTTCAGAAGTTGTTAAGAAATCAGAATTTGGATATTGAAAATTCGCAAGGCCTATCGCCTCTCCCTGTGCTCTCTGTTTGGAATTTACGGGTTCACTTCCATTCAAACTCATTCTAGCCACATTTTGTAGAACTTCCAGCCCTTCAAAAGAAGAAGGTCTTTCAACTTTAGTATCTATTGTTTCCAAACCTCTTTCCTTGAGTAAAGTAGTCATTATTTCAGATGAGGAACCAGCATGTACAATAGCTTTACAATAATGTTTTTCAGGTTCTATTCTTGATAATTGTGTTCTTAGCATTTCGACTTCTGTTGGACTCCAGACTCCTGTTACAGCAATATCATAGTGAGCTGCAGGATAGCAAAATTCTAATTCTCGAGGAACAAGTCCTAAAGGAGAAGTTACAGAAATTATGTGTAATGAAAGATAATTGTCCACTTCTCTTATTGTATTAAAAAATCTTTTGTGACTACTACTTTTGAAATATGGTTTCCTAGCTGAACATGGCAGTACTAGCAGAACCATATTATCAACTGGCGGTGTAAATCTAGACAATCTCTCTTGGAAATCAATCACCGAAGGATGCTTTAAACTCAAATTATTGGCCCTTATGAGATAATGATTCTTAGCTCCTTTTTCCACTAATAATTGTGTAGAATGGTGTAAGATTTGAGAAACGCGAGGATTGTGTAAACTAGTTCTTTCAACAAATTCTCGTAATGTACCATTAGAAATTGAATTGCGGATTTTTGAAACCCAACGATTAAGTTCTTCTCTATTGGCTGAAAAGATATCAACTTTTGAAGAGGATTTAATCCATGAACCATCCTCTAAAAGCCATCCTGTTGAACTTCTTAATTCAACATTCAAATCATCAAAAACATCTACTCCCAGATATGCGAGAATTGGCATATCGCTCGGTTCTACTGCTGGTGCATAAACCAATCTTGAATAACCTGCTTCTTCCCTAAATTTAGAGGCTATTTCTACTATCTTTTGAGGCCTAAGTGAAGATGTATTGTCTAAAACTGCAATATTCTCTGATAAATGAAGATATGGTTCTTTGTCAGAATCTAAACCAAGTGGTTTTGGCGGTAAATCGAACGATTTACCAATCTTTATGGAACCTCCAGATTCTAAATCTGTAGCTTCGGTTAAGTCGTTATGACTGAATACAATATGAGGGGTGCTAAGATTTTCTCCTAAGTCTAGAAGTCGACCTAAGCCCTCATGACCTATAGGTTCCATTATATGTGGCCAAATTAGCGCCTATATATTGCAATCCTTTCTATGCATCAGGTTCTTTCAATTCTTTAGGAGGTTCAGATGAAGTCATCTGATCCTTAATTCCATCATCAACAACTTGCTGGAGTGCTTCATCTGCTTCTTCTTTAATTGCATCTAATTCAGCTTGCATTTCGTCTGATGTAGGAATTGTTCCAAGTACGTCCTCTGATTTGCCAAGTGCTTTCTCCATATCTTTAACATCAGATAACTGTCTGTCTGGAGCTTTGCGCGAATAACCTACATAATCTGCTGCACCTTCGAATAATTTTGTCAATTCGAATGGAAGGACAAATTTCGTAGATTCTCCTTCACCAATATCTTTCAAAGCATCAAGGCTCAATACTGTTAGAGCTTTTGAATCTAAAGCTGAGGCACCCATAGCTGTAATTCTTAGACCTTGAGCTTCCCCTTGTTTCTCTAATATAGTCTGTGAACGCTGACCTTGTGCCTCCAAGACTTTGGCTTGTCTGACACCTTCTGCTGCTAGAATTCGAGATTGTTTGTCTCCTTCTGCAGTCAAAATTCGAGATTGTTTGTCTCCTTCTGCTGATAGAATTGCTGATCTCTTTTCACCGTCTGCTTTCAAAATAGCTGCACGTCTTTCACGTTCTGCTGAGGTCTGTTCCTCCATTGCAGCTTTAACATTTGGTGAAGGATCGACTTCTCTGATTTCTACGTTGTCAACCTTAACGCCCCAAGGGTCTGTTTCAATATCTAATTTTTCTCTTAGAATTGCATTAATTTTATCTCTACTGGAGAAAATTTCATCCAATTCCATGTCACCTACAACACCTCTTAAGGTTGTTTGAGCCATGTTGACTATTGCAGCTCTATAATTTGCTACAGCCAATACTGCTTTCTTAGCATCTGCCACTTTGTAGTATACGACTGCGTCAACCATTGTTGGTGAGTTATCTTTTGTAATAACTTCTTGACGTGGAACATCAAGAACTTGTATACGGAGATCTACCTTGAAGACCTGAGTTATAAGTGGAATCACAAAGTTCCATCCTGGATTAAGCATCGAATGGTACTTACCCAATCTTAATGCTACACCTGATTCATATTGTTCTATCTGTACAATGGTTGTCATTAATATGACAACGAGGATTGCACCGATAATCAACAATAATATTATCAAAGGGCCAATGACGCTTTCATCAGTGTCGTCTGCAGATACTCCACCATCGTCATCTCCACTTTCTTCGTGTTCATCTGCTCCTACATTATATGTTGGAACTGTAACGAAAGCGCTCATGACCATCATGAAAAATACTGCTAGTGTAGCTAGTCGGCTTAAGTTCATAGTTTATTTTTTTTCTCCTTTTTTATTATTCGGGTACCACTGTAAGAGTGATTCCTTCTGCATGTGTAACTTTTACCTTAATTCCTTTTTCAATATTAGATTCTGATGTAGCTCTGAATTCTTCTCTACCAATTTTTGCTTTTCCAGTCATATCATTAGCAACTACTTCTTTAGTTACAATACCTGATTTTCCAACCATTGATTCGATACTCATCTCACTAGGTGTATCTGGTGGTGCTAAGGATTGATACATTGTCATTGTTCCATACAAAGATCCAATACCCACTATTAACCCTATTACAAGCAAAGCCCCAGGACTTAAGTTCAACGTCGATTCAAAAGTCATTAGAATGCCTAAGACTATGAATACAGTGCCTGGTACTGCAATCAAAAATCCTGGCTGAAATACTTCTACAACAAATA